>DATCZQ010000158.1:0-25092 GCA_036525815.1 Yeosuana sp.
AATGACTGCGTATGCAGATATAGATCTAGCCATAAAAAGTTTAAAAGAAGGGGCTTCAGATTTTATTGTTAAACCCTGGAAAAATGCAAAGATTTTAGAAGCTGTTGAGACAGTTATTAAATCTAAAACCAAAGATAAAGCGCCCCAAACTACTACTGGAAATGACTTTATCATTGGTGAAAGTGAGGAGATGGCTGATGTTTTTATAAAAATCAAAAAACTGGGGCCTACAGATGCTAACGTGCTTATTTTGGGGGAAAACGGAACAGGAAAAGATTTAGTTGCAAGAGCACTTCACAATAATTCAAACCGAAGCCAAAAACCCTTTATAAAGGTCGATGTCGGAGCTTTGACACCTTCATTATTCGAATCTGAATTATTTGGTTACAAAAAAGGCGCTTTCACAGACGCCAGAGAAGACAGAGATGGAAGGTTTGTTGCTGCTAACGGCGGCACGTTATTTTTAGATGAAATTGGTAATATAAGCCTTGAACAACAGGCCAGATTGCTCTCGGTTTTACAGAATAGACAAGTCACGCCATTGGGCTCTAATGAGGTTATTGATTTAGACATTCGGTTAATCTGCGCGACGAATGTGGCTCCTGATGTCCTTGCCGACGAAGGGAAATTCAGAAAGGATTTAATTTATAGAATTAATACAGTTGATATTTCTTTACCTGCTTTAAGAAATAGAAAATCAGATTTGGTTTTACTTGCAAAGCATTTTGCTGCCCAATATTCTGATAAGTACAATAAATCGAATCTTGAACTTGAAAAGGATTTTATCTCAAAACTGAAGAATCATGAGTTTCCTGGTAACGTAAGGGAACTGCAATATGCTATGGAACGTGCTGTAATTATGGCAGAAGGATCAAGTCTCAAGGCGGATGACCTTGTGTTCTCATCTATTGAACGATCTGTAACCACAAGTAATGAATCAGATTCATTAAATTTGGATGAAGTAGAAAAAAATACCATTTTAAAAGTGTTGGAAAAACATAAGGGCAACATCTCCAAGTCGGCAAAAGAATTAGGCATTACAAGAGCTGCACTATACAGACGAATCGAAAAGTATGAAATTTAAATCTTACATAGGTTTTCTACTGCTAAGATTTGTTATCATCCAATTGGTACTCATTGGTTTGGCCTATGGCATTTACAATTCTAACTCTCTGATTATTCTTATCGCAGTAATAGTCCTTATTTTTTTAGTATCGGAATTAAGCAATTTTGTAAAAAGACGATTTAGAATCATTGACGATTTTTTTGAATCGGTAAAATATAGAGACTTTTCAAGGTGGTTTCCAGAAGACAGAGGTCCAAAAGATATCCGTTTTTTGCATAAAGGATTCAATGAAGTGAATCGAACCATCAAAGAAGTCAATACCAAAAGCGAAGCGCAAAACGTCTATATTCAAAAAATCCTCGAGCTTGTTGAAGTTGGTATAATCGCCTACCAGATAGAAAATGGCAAAGTACTTTGGAGCAACAAAACTTTTTCAGAAATAATTGATTTCCCAAGTTTTAAAAATATCAGCTTTATAGAAAAAAGAGAGCCACAATTGCATGAGTCCATCTTTGAAACCTATTATCCTACACCTGAAACACTATCTATAACCATTAACCGAGACGTACAAAAGGTATTAATTTCAGAAACATTATTTCAAATTGAAGACGAGTCCTTTAAACTGATTGTTCTTCAAAATATTGAAGACACCCTGAATAAAAATGAATCAGAAGCCTGGAAAAAACTTTTAAGTGTAATGACTCATGAAATAATGAATTCTATTACACCGATAGCGTCGTTAGCAGAAACATTGAGTCAACAGCTTCAATTACAACTAGAAAACCCCGAAAAAAATCCTGTTGACACCAATGATATTTTTAACGGGATACATACCATTAAGACAAGAAGCGAAGGCTTATTGAAGTTTGCTAAAACCTATAGAAACCTGAATAAAGAGAGTAAATTAAACTTAAAAAAGATCAACATATCCAATTTGTTTTCGAATATCAGAACGCTAATGGAACCTTCTCTAAAATCAAAAGGAATTCAAATTAACTTTGAAGTGCAGTCAAAAAGAATGGAAATTGAAGTTGATGAACACCTGATCGAGCAAGTGCTCATCAATCTTATTTTGAATGCCAAAGATGCTGTAAAAGAAAAATCAAAACCAGTAATCTCTGTTAAGGCAGGTTATACGGACAATCACAAAGTTGTCTTAAGTATAATGGATAATGGCATTGGCATACCAAAAGACATCATGGAAGATATTTTTATTCCTTTCTTTACCAACAAAAGCACAGGTAGTGGTATAGGACTGAGCTTATCTAAAAAAATCATGATGTTACACAAGGGCAAAATAAAGGTCAATAGTAAAGAAGGTGAGTTTACAGAATTTGCATTGATGTTCAAGTAACCAAATTAAAAATCCTTTAAACTAAAAAAACCATCCTTTGGACTCTTCACCTTTTAATATATTACGCAATAATATAGCCTATAAATTTAATTGTCAAACCCAATTTATAGAACCTCAAAATTATATTGGTCCTTATACTTCTTTAATTCCTTCAGCAAATAATATCGATGATAAAACCCATTGAGCGCAACAAATTCTTCACCCGGATGTAATTGAATTTGTTTTAAAATATTTTTTTTCCATTGCTTTATTTCGCATGTCCCAATAGGATTCATTGATTTTGGAGAATTCCAGAAATTCTGCAAGCTCTGGTCTTTGTTCAACAATATTTTTCATTTCCGTGTATGAATAATGTTGTCTGATGGCTACAATGCTATCGGTTGAAGCCGTATTTAAATCCATCAAATCACCTGATCTTCCTATGGCATTTAGTTTATTACTTAAATCAATAAAATCCTTAACTGCTTTTGACTGTTTTTTACTTAGTTTTCCTTCATTATACAGTTGGAAAATTGCATTATTCATGTCTGAGTGACCATTTCTTATATTATGTTTATGATGGAAAGCATCCCTTTCTTCCCAATCATAAGTCAAAACCTTAATTGACGGGTATTTATTTTTATACTTTAAAATAACTGACCTTTCCATATTTGTTTTCCCACTGTAAAAATTCATCAATTGCAAATGGTAGTCTGTTCTGTTCAGTACTCTTTCACATGATTTAGTGTCAGCTTCCATAAGAATAACTGAGGGCGCAATACTATCGATTAACCCCAAAAGATCGTTTCGTTTTACTCGTTCTGCCTCATTGTGCACTGTTCCAACAAAGTACTGAGTTAAAAAACAAGTCTTTTTAGACTAATTTTGAAACAAAGTTTTCATCGTATGTCCTTCCTGATTTTCCTTCAGAAAATCCTCGCCTTAATAGTTAAGTGGATGATTTTTTCTTACAATACACCTTAACTAGTTATAGTGAATGCCATATTTAAAACTTATATCAGACTTTCAATAAGAAAAAAAATTTATTCAAAATATTAAGCTTCAACTAAACTTAAAAACAATTAATTCTACCTACCTTCTGGCTTCTACCACTTTTAGTTAATGGCACACCTATTTTTTTTGAAAGATTGCTTTTAGCTCCAGAGTAACTACTTAATCTCTTCCAAGAAAAACCACCTTTATTCATAATGCTATTTTTAAAGCTCCGAACACAATAAATAATAATGATAACAAAGAGAGAGCTTCATAAACTACCATTATAATAGTAATAGTAAAAACATTCTTTTTAATATTCTGAGTATCATTAATATTAAAATAAGTATTGAATATTGTTTCTGCATTATCATCTAATGCTTTCTTCCCTTCATCATTTGCTTTTTGATACTTTAAAAACAGTTTTGTAGAGAAACCATTCTCTAAATTTCCTAAAAAGCCAAGCCTTTACAGATTACCAAGTTGCCTCATTTTTGTTTCATAGTTACTCATAATGAACAGTGTTTATATTAACCATCCATCAATGTAAAACAATACTTACAATAAAAAGGTAACAAATATTAGGTTATGCGTTGAAAAGTATAAGGCAAAAAAAGAGAATCATTCTAAGCAGAACAATTCTCTTTATAGCTATTCATTAAAACCAACCAATAAATAACATTACATAACACTACAAAAGAAGGTTTTTTGTAATAATTAAAAAATGACTTTTGTTAGGTTTTAAATCACAAGTATAGAGCATAAAAAAAGAGAATCATTCTAAGCAGAACAATTCTCTTTATAGCTATTAACCAACCACAGTGAATAACTCAACAAAGAAAGGTGTATTTTATGCATTATAGCATGACTTATAATACATTGTGCCTATATCCTTATCGATATATCTTATGTTATTTTTCTTGCATTAAATTACTCAATTTGAGTATTGTATAAAATACTATTTACTTCTATCATTGTAATGCTATTAATCAACCAACCGTTACTGAAATGAAATTGTGTCTAAAAGGAAAACATTCTTTTTAGGCACTTTTTATATCTGCATAAGCCACAACCTATCTTATTAACTGTTATATCCCCCTATCATTTCCCTGTAGTGAGTAAAATATTCACAAAGGTGCGATGTAGAAAAAAAAGAACCGTATATGTTAGAGGGTACCCCCTTATTTAAAACCCCTTTTAACCTTACATAACCAATTGCTTTTAATAACATTAAGCTCATTAGATTTTAAGATTATCAAATTTTCAGACTTATCATTATTAAATTAGACATCACTTCTCTTATCATTTTCTCTATGTTTATAGACTCACAAAAAATATCCTGTTCTATATTCAATATAGTTAGTGAACCATCAGTAACAACTTTTCCAAAGTTATCTTTTAGATTAATTATATAAGGAATAAATGGTGTCTTTTTACTTCTGTTATAGAAAAAAAATAGTTGATTTTTCAAAATTCGATTTTAGTAATAAAAACACTATTAAAATGCATTTTTAATATTCACTACACTACTCCCATTATGAAAGACACAAAAACATAAATCAGATGTAAAATATTCATTAACAACTCTTTATTAATAATTTTTTTAATTTAGATTCGCAATGCTATTAATTAATTCTGAGGAGAATTTAAATTGTGTCTAATGGGAAGAAATTCCTTTTAGGCACTTTTTTTTGGTTTATATGCTTATTTGATGATTTAAGCCTATTAACTAAGGGCAAACTATACGGACCGTATTATATCAAAAGACTAAAACAGCAGCACAACACTTATTTTACCTTATTCATGTAAAAGTAGATTTTGATAATTAAGTTACTTTTTATCATCTTTTTTTGTGTCTCGATATTCAATAAATTTTACAATTGCTAAAATCACTAAAACTATACCCGTAATTATGCCGATTATTAGGATATTATCCAATATAAACTCAAATATTTTTGGCTTACGTAATTGAATAAATAAACTTAAAATCATACTGTAAAACTAAAATTATTATTTTGTTTGCGCAAAAGCAGATTTACCGTAATTACTATACCTGAATTTACAAAATCATTTGTATTTAGCTGTAATACAAAACACTATTTAATTATTCTTTATCAAAGTACTTAATGTGTTTTTTATTATTCTATTGAAATTAAAATACAAGAGGACAAATAAAACCTAGTATTTTAAATTTAATCACTTTTTGACTTCTAATCTTTGCGATTAGAAAATGAATAAATAATACCGACAGTAACAGCATTAATAGATGATCCATCTATATATGCCTTAATCCAAACAGTTACTTGTTTTTCTGCTAATGTAAGTGTGTTGAACTAGATAAGGTCATTGTTTCGCAAGTAAGCTAGTAAAAGCAATTACTTACAACCATTTTAGTATGCTGGTTCTATTAAATATTTAATATACCATTTTCTAGTGCAAAACATAAAACCTCTTCCACAGAAAATTAAGGAGCCTGGAAAATTTCCAGGCTCCTTCTGTAAACATTAATATAAAAGTTATTTAACAATAATCTTCTTGGTCACCATACTGTTTTCAGTTTTAATTTTTACTAAATACAAACCAGAAGTTAAGTTTAGTTGAATTTTTTCTGAATTGATAATCCCTTCTTTTACCAATTTACCCGTAGATTCATAAATACTATACGGTGCGTTTATAAGGCTTTTTGAAACCATGATATGGTCTGAAGCTGGATTTGGGAATACATTAATTATTTCTGAAACGTTGCTACCAACTGATAAAGTAGTTGGATCAAAACTATATAATTCATTTCCTGTCGCTCCATCATCACCTTCAAAATATAATTTCCCATTTAAAACAGCCAGGTCATCAACATCAAAAACGGCACTGCTAATTCTTTCTGAAATTGTCCCATTTGTTCTAAATAAGTATTGCAATCCATCGTCAGCAACTTCACCTGCATAATATAAATAAGTGTCCAAAATAGCGTAATCAGAAGGATCATGATCATTATTAGTACCACCTGTTATATTACTCACATTTGTTAATGTGTCATTAATAGGATCATATTTCCATAATTGGTCACCACTGGTTCCTGTATCTCCTTCAAAATACAGATTTCCATTCCAAGCAAATAAACTATTAATACCAGTGGCCGCTGAAGCAGCAGAAACGGCTACGGTTCCTCCTTCTGTTCCGTCGGTTTTCCATATACCATCCAAAGCTTCAAAATAGACTTCACTACCTAAAACAACGAAATTACTTATACCCGAATCTGTGGCATCACCAGTAATGTCTTTAATTAAAATATAGGTATCTGTAGCTGGATTATATTCATATAACTCTCTTCCTACAGTAGGATCGTCAGTTGCTGTAAATCCATATCCAAGAATTTTATTATTTAATGCTGTAAATGCAGCGCCAATAAAATTAACATCTTCGGTACCAACATTAGCCACTTTTACTTGAGTTGTTCCGTTAAATTCATATAAACCATTTAAATCAGTTGTATCTATATAATAAATTAAACCATTTAGTTCAAGTGGGTTAAACATAAAGCCTCCGCCAGTGGCCGTTGTTCCAGATTCTGTACCATCTGTAACATGTAAAACATTTCCTGAACCGGTATTTGCTGAAAAATATAGACTTCCATTATAATTAAAAAAGAAGCTAGGAGAAGAACTTGCTGAACCGGTTCTTAAGTCTTTAATAAATACCGTGCCTCCAGTAGTTCCATCGGTTGCCCAAAATTCTTTTCCTAAGTCAACACTGCCAGGAGAATTTGTTCCTGTTGCATCATCAGCGCCAAAATATAACATATTGTTAAATAAAGTTAATTCAGAAGGTAAAGAATTTCCTGTGCCATCGTTAATGTCTTTTACAAGGGTTACTTGTGCATTCATTGCAAATACACTTAAAATGGTTAAAAAAGTTAGTAATTGTTTTTTCATAATTCAAAGTTTTTAATTAATTATTATTTATTGTGGTAATGTTGGTATTAAGGTTCTGCCTTTATTAGAACTTAAAGTTTCCATAAAAGCTAATAAGGCGTTAATCTCTGTTTTTTCTAAATTTAATTTTTTAAGTATGGGCGATGTTATTGGTAAAAGTGAATCTCGCTCTGTTCCTAAATACTTTTTTTGTACTGGCGCAGGGTTGCCCAAGTTATAAAATTCTACAATATCTAACAAACTTGGAAAATGCCCATTATGCATCCATGGTCCGGTTCTGCTTATTTCTCTTAAGGTTGGCGTTCTGAATTTGCCAATATCATCTTTGTTTTTAGTGACCTTATATCGACCAAAATCTTCATTTTTAGTGCCAAACAAGGTTTGGCCATCATTGTGAAATTGATTATCACTAAAGTAAGGTGTATTATGACAATTGATACATCTTGCCTTGGTTCTAAACAAGTGCAATCCTAAAACCTCTTGATTTGTTAATTGTGTTGAATCCCCTTCAATAAATTTGTCAAATTTTGTTTTGTAGCTGTTTACAGTTCTCTCAAACGTAGCAATAGCAAATTGTATTCTTGTTAGAGACACCGAATCATTACCAAAGGCTTGTGCAAAGAGTGGTTTATAACCCTCAATCTCAGCAATTTTATCAACAGCAATATTTAATTGTTCATTCATTTCCAAAGGGTCACCAATTGGGAATCTCGCCTGGTCTTCTAAACTTTTAGCCCTTCCATCCCAAAACAATTCATGTGCAAAACCCGAATTTAATATGGTCATAGAATTTCTGCCACCTGTTTGTCTGTCATGGCCAAATGAACGCGTTGAATTATCTGTCCAAGCTAACTCTGGGTTATGGCAAGACGCACAGGCAATTTGACCACTAACAGAAAGTCTAGGGTCGAAAAACAAAATTTTACCTAGTTTTTCTTTCTCAGCTGAATACGGATTATTTTCAGGAAATGTTACTTTAGGTAGGGCTCCTATATCTTGAAATGTACTTTTATCTACTAAACTATCCAAATTGGGTGCTGGCCATTTAGAATTATCACCATTGGAATATACCGTTTTTAAATAAGTAACATCTAAATAATCAACTTTGATCTCATGTTTACATGATATGGTTAAACAAGTGATAATTAATATTAAGATAAATTTGGTTTTCATACGATTAAAGGGTGTATTCTGTTACACAATTAGTAGTTGTTAAGTCTATAGGATCGGCATAGCTATTGGTGTTAAATAATCGATATTCTGCAGTTATTTTACCTCCTAAAACTTCTTCATTAGTTAAACTTAATTGAAACTTTAATTCAAATACGCCCATGCTAATCTCTTCATAAGTACCTTCACCAGATATAGCAAATGAATAACTATTTCCATTGGTTCCTGCGATGGTTAAATATTGAGGAATGATTATTACAGTACCATTGGTAGCACTGTTGCCATTTTCTGGAAAAAACTCAATTGCTGGGTTAACATCAAATCCTGGGGAGTTTAAGCCTGATGAGGATTCGTTACTAAACCATCGTTTTAAATTAAATGAATTGGTTGTTGTTGTTATAGCATTTGGAGTTTTAAAACCAATTTTAAAAGCGTCATGATAAATATCATCTGATGGGTCAGTTGTTCCTTTATCATCATAAAGTACTGCGTTCGGGTTGTTAGCATCAACCACAATTGGATAAGTAAATGCAAAATAATTTGTCCATTGACAAATACCATCATTATTAAAATCATTCCAGACTTCACCATAGGTTCTGTAAAATTGGTCTGCCAAGTTGTAAAAATGTGACGCTGTGTTGACTGTTTTATCTCTTGGAGTTTTTATGGGTTTAACAATTTGAAGAATTTTATTTCCAATAGGTAAATATCCATTATTTTCTTCTAAACTAATACTTGTTTGATATATCACATCGTCGTTTTGAATATCTTCATTGAGTATTATTTTATATGTTATACTTGTATCACTTTGTGAGACTTGAGATAAACTGTAGTCGAATCCGTTTAAAAAACTAAAAATTTCGTCGGTATTAATATCTTCCTCAAAATAGCCTAGCGGAAAACTTACTTTGAATTCTATTTCTTCGGCTAATGCACCATTAATCTCAATTCTGTTTGTTTCAAAAGTATATTGAAGTGATGGTTCTGAAAATGTTATTGAAAGCTCATTGTTAGGTTCTGAATTATTTGGGATGCCAAGATTTACTTTTGAGTCACTTACCGCTGTTAATTTTAATTTTAATTCTTGTGTTTTAGTGAAATCCCATCTTGAATTTATCTTTATATAGATGGTGTCTACCAACTTATTCGAATTAAAATTAAGTGTTTGTTGCGGCAGAATATCCAAATCGATGTCTCCTGTAATATTGGTCTCAAAAGTTGCTGTTGTGTTTTGTGAAATATTTGTAGCAGTTAATGCTACAGGTATTTTTAGGGTTTTAACATCCCTTTTTTCGTAGTTAGAAACAGCCGTTAAACCACCACTAATTTCTGGATATTCAATAGCGTTATTGTTAGAATCTACTAGCAGGAAAAAGCGAATAAACTGCCCTTCTGATGCATCCAATATTTTGCCGGAGTCATCTGAACTACAGGACAATATTAAAATCATGCAAATAATTGAGTAAAATATATTAGTAGCCTTCATTCTGAATAATATTTTCGTTTAAATCTGTACTTGATGATGGAATTGGTAATACATAATAATTTGATGGATAACTCAAATTACAAACAGTTCCCAAACAACCTAAATCTCTTATAATGTCCTTTTTAAATCTTGCAATATCAAAAAGTAAATGTCCCTCAAAGGCAAGTTCTCTTCGGCGCTCTAAAAAAATATCATCTAAAATAGACGCGGTTGTATTTAATATTGTTAGGTTAGATCGTTCTCTTATAACATTTAAGTCTAATAACGCATCGTCTGGTTTATTAAGTCTTGCGTTCGCCTCGGCTCTAATTAAATACATTTCTGAAAGGCGAATGAAGCTCGTACCTGCATTACCTTGAAACTTTTTTGTGAAATAATAGGGTGCTTCAATTTCAATATTATTTACCAGCGTGGTAAGGTTAACTTCTAGGAACATGTCCAATCGTATATCATTGGCTTCATAAAGCGTTAACAAATCTTGAGAAGCGACATAATCTGAATAATTAATTGTTGAATTATAGCTGTAATGTTCCGAAATACTTGAAGAAACATCACCTTCTGAAGTTCTGGGTGCCGAAAATTCTAAAATAATTTCACTAACAGGCACTTCATCTAATTCCCAATCAGATACATAATTTTCTTTGGATGTTAAAGATATTCCAGAAAATGTAATAACATTATTTGACAAGGTAAATGCTTGTTGCCAGTCATTCATTTGCAGCGCTATCCTGGCATATAATGCTTCGGTGGTTGTTTTATTGAAATACGAATAATTTGGGCCAAATAATGATTGGGTGTCCGAATAATTATTTAAAGCCGATTCTAAATCTGTTTTAATACGTTCATACGTGTCATTAATCGATAATCTTGATGGGAAATCTACACCAGAAATAATTGGCTTCGTATTATAAACAATTCCTAGGTGACTTGCATCTTCTGTATAGTTGTAATTTTGAGCATAATAATTAGCAATTTGGTAATGCGCAAAAGCCCTTATCGTTAAAAGTTCGGCCTGAAGTTGATTCAGTTCTAGAGTAGTAAAAAATCTAAACTCATTAATATTAATTAATAAAACATTGGCTTGATTTATAATATCATAAAAATCTGCGTAGAAGCCTTGGTAGTCTGATTGGTCTTCTTGGTCTGTAAAATCATAACTGTTTTCAATAACCGATGGCACTTCAAGAAAATAGGAAACCGTTGAAGGCGTAAAAGAAATATTGCCTCCTTGTACATCGGCATAAATCATAAGTCTTGACGATAATAAAGCTTCGATATCTCGATATATACCATTTAAAGACAGTAAAACACCTTCTTTTGTAGAAAGTTGTTCGGTAATAGAAATTTGTTGACCTGGTTCTATTTCTAAAAAATCACTGCATGCATTTAAGCAAAAACAAATTGATATTATATATAGTATATTTTTTTTCATCATTTAAAAAGAGGTGTTGATTCCAAGAGTTAAGGTTCGCATTTCGGGATACGTATTTCTAAATTCAGCTACTCCATTTTTGCCTTTCGGACTTTTATTTTTAAACCAATAATGTAAATTAGAACCATTAACAAAAAAACTTAAAGAATTTAATGGTAAACGATATTTATTTACAGGAAGGTTGTAACTAAGGTTGACAGATTTTAATTTAATATGTGATGTATCAAACATATACTTTGTTGAATTTGAAATAATCCTATTATTATTCGAAATAATGGGATGTACTGCATTATCACCTTGATTAAACCATGCGTCTTCGTATACATTAACACTCATATTTCTATTGCTTAGAATACGATAATTATCATAAATATTTCTGTCAATTAGAATGTCACCACCATAAGTATAAGACATAATTACATTAATAGTTAGATTTTTAAAACTAAAAGAATTATTAAGTCCTCCATAAAAATCTGGTTGTGAATCTCCAATAGGTTTCCAAAAAGACGAATCGAACTGGCTCGCCACTGTAGCAGCATCATAAATTTCACCGTTAATATTAAAAAGTTCCCGCCCTGTAGCTGGATCAATTCCAATAAAGTCATAACCCCAAAGCGCAGATGTTGGAAAGCCAATAGTTTGTGAACGTGCTCTTTCAGCAGCAGAAAAGTCTGAGCCTAAACCTACTAGTGAGGTAATTTTGTTTGCTATCTTGGTGAAATTAAAACTTGATTTCCAAGAAAACCCTTTTCTCTTAAACCAATCTGCTTGTAAGCTAAATTCAATACCTTGGTTGTACATTGCCGCTCCATTTATTTCAGCACTTCCAAACCCAGATTCAACTATAACATTTCTGGTGACAATTTGGTCTTCAATATTATCTCTAAAATAATCAGTAGTTATTTTAAATCTATTCAGAAAATTAAAATCCACACCTACATTAAATTTTTTATTAACTTCCCAACTTAGATTGGGATTTGGAGCTGAAGTAATATTTGCGTAATCTAAACCATTATAACCATTGTTATTTCTTGTATATAAACCCAATGCTCTATAAGACCCAATTCTAGAATTTCCTGTGGTTCCATAACTAATTCGTAATCTTAAAAAGTCGACAGTATTACTGCTGTTCAAGAAATCTTCATTACTAATATTCCAGCTTGCTCCCAAACCACCATTATAAGCCGTATTGTTGTCTGACCCAAAAGCAGAACTTTGATCTACTCTAAAATTGGCAAGTAAGAAGTATTTTTTTGCAAAATTATAATTTACCTGTGTGAAACCTGAACGCCCTGTACTTTCAGATTGATCTGCTTCGAAATCTTGTTCCATTGCTAAATTTAATGGCTGTCGTGTTTCAAAATCATCAAATCCGTCGCCACGAGCATATGAAAAATCAACCTTTTCTCCTCTGGTTTCTAAACCTAAAATAGCGTCAAAATTATGATTTTTTGAAAATACTGTATTATAAGATAATGAGGCATTCCAGTTCCATCTTCTTGTGTCTCTATCTCTAATAACACGTCTTCCTTGTAATCCGCTGTTAAAATTCCCCGAACCATTTAATCCTGAAAAGAATTTGTCTTCGTCCTTATTTGATGAGTCTGTACCAAAAAGCGTTGCGAATTTTAAATTACTTAAAATATCATACTCAATTCTTATACTTCCTAGAATTGCAAATGTTTTTGATTCTGCTATGTTTTGTTTTGAAACTGCGATCGGATTTCCATATGTGGGAAAGGCGTTATAACTACCATCTTCATTATAAACTGGAATATTTGGAGGCAATGCAAAAGCATATAATGTATTAGGGTCATTCTTAGTTGTTAATGATGGCGACACTCGCAAACTAACCCCTAATTTATTTTTTTTGTAATCTAAAGATAAAGATGTGTTTAATTTTTGAAAGGTGTTTTCTTTTTGGGCTTCATCTGTATGTTGATATCCAATATTAGCCCTGTAACTCCAGTTCTCAGAACCTCCAGAAACCCCAACATTAAATCTATTAAAAATCCCGTTGGTGTTTAATAAATCGAACCAATTGGTATTGATGCCATTCCATGGTTGAACGTTTGTTAGGTTTCCGCTGTTGGTGTAATACGCGTTTAAAACGGCTTGATATTGTTCGCCATTTAAATACTTTAATCCATTAAAGGCAGTAGTAACTCCTGTTTGTGCAGAAGCCGTGTATTTAAGCCTTCCTTTTCTTCCGGATTTTGTTGTTATAATAATAACCCCATTGGCGGCATCTGCTCCATAAAGACCAACAGCAGCAGCATCTTTTAAAATATTAAAACTCTCAATATCTTCAATACCTACTCTAGAAAGAGGATTTAAAATATTCTCTGACAGATTTCCTGTCCCAACATCAAAAAAATCGTTGCCATCTAAACCAATTTCTTCAGATAAAATAATACCATCAACAATAATTAATGGCTGGGTAGACGTTCCAACAACATTTCCCGCTAACGGTGTTAGAGAACCTTGACCTCTAATATTTATTGAGGCGGATTCACCTAATCTTGGATTCACCTCAATTAATACACCAGCGACTTGACCCTCGAGTAATTCATCGAATGTAACGGCAGGTTGTTCTATGGAAATATCCTCAGGATTTACGGTTGAAATACTTCCGACAACTTCTTGTTTCAATTTTTTTGTACCATATGAGGAGGTAATAACGACTTCATTTAAACTGGAAAAATCTTCTTCCAAAAAGATTTCAAAATAATTTTTATTACCAACAATAACTTCCTTATTCTTAAATCCTAAAAAAGAAACTATTAAAGTCATATTATCAATATCATCCCCTTTCAATAAATACGTAAACTCTCCGTCTATATTAGTAATCGCGCCTGCAGAGGTCCCTTTAATCAAGATGGTGGTCCCTGCCAATGGAAAGTTATCTGAGCTGTTTATTACTTTACCTTTAATAAGTCGTTCTTCCTTTTTGTTTGTTGAGGTTTTTATATTAGTAATTTTTTCATCAGTTAAGAGAATCTGATTATTTTTTATCACATATGAAATGTCCGTACCTTTAAATAATTGTTGCAATACTGACTCAATATCACTTCTACTTGTCTTTATTGATACTTTTTTACCAGCATCTATTTTTAAGGAGTTGTAAACTATACGATAACTTGTTTGTTGCTCAATGGATTTAAAAACGGTGCTTAAAGTCTGGTCTTTAAAATTTAAAGTGATGTTGTTTGTTTGCGCAAACCCTGTTAAACTTAGTGAAAAAACAAGCAGATTGAATATAATTTTTTTAATTGAGGGATTTATATTTTGTTTCATATTTAAATGATGCCTTATTATTTTGGATTTGTAATTTGAATGCTGTTTTTATCAACTTCATATTTAAATGGTGTATCTAGTTTAAATAAATCCAAGACACTTTCTATACCAGACTCTTCTATTTTTATAGTACCTGTAAAATGTTGATTAGCCAAAAGAATATTGTTGTTCGTAATTTTAACGTTATAAGAACGTTCTAGTTTTTTAACAATATTTTCAAAGGTTTCATTTTGAAACATCAACTCTCCATAAACCCAAGCGGTGTATAATTTTACATCAACATTTTCTGTTTCAAACTGTCTGGAAGAGTTATTCCATGTAGATTTATGGTTTGGCTCTAAAACAGCATTATTCTCAGGATTTGCCGATTCTGATAATCGCACAGAACCTTCAACTAATTCACAATGCGTTGTTGCTTCGTCTGGGTAAGCGCTTAAATTAAATTTTGTCCCAAGAACTTCAACATTAACCTGATTGGAATGGACAATAAATGGGTGTTGTTCATCTTTGGTTACCTCAAAAAATGCCTCACCTGTTAAAAAAACATTTCGAGAATTTTTAGATATAAATTGCTCTGGATATTTAAACGTTGTACCTGAATTTAAATGTGCAATCGTACCATCTGACAGCGTTACTTTAAAGGTTTTCCCATATGGGATTGTAATGGTATGATAAGTGATTTCCTTTATTGCGGTTTCTGTTTGATGATAAATAATTTCGTTATTGTGTTGTTCTGCAATAATATGCCCTTTTGAATCTATAAATGTTTTGTTTTCCTTATCTTTTATCAAATCAACTTCCCCATTATTCAACTCTAAAACCACATTTCCTACAGGGATATTTTTAGAGCTTGTTAAAACTGAAACTGTTTTTACTAAACCAATGAAAACAATTAATACAGCGGCATATTTCCAGATTTTAAATGGCCGCTTTTTAACTAATTTTAAATGATTTTTTCTAAAATACTTCCATACCTTTTCATTGGAAGTATTTGTATAAGAATTCATAATCCATTCCTTTTTTACCGCAATAAAAGTTTTTTTATTGTCTTGAGAAGACTCAATCCAATCAAATACTTGAGCGACCTCATCTTCGGTAGCTTCGTTATTTAAATATTTGTAAATTAATTCAAAAATCATGTTTCAACAACAAGTTTTAGTTCAGTATTGGTTTGATAATAATGCAATAAAAAAGACAAAAACAAAATCCTTTAAATAAGTACACCTAACTATTCAAATACCCTAGCTTTTTTGTTAAAGATTATTTAAGAATTACTGTAAAAAGAATGACAGGAAGGTAGTCTGACAATTTATCTTTCATTACTTTCAGAGCCTTGGTCATATATGCTTCTACAGATTTTACAGACATATTTAATTCGTATGCAATCTCCTGATTATTTTTGTTTTCAAAACGTTTTTTTAAAAATACAGATTTTGTTTTTTCAGGTAATTCCTGAATAGATTGGTGTATTAATTCTTCAAGTTCTGTTAAAGCTAGCGTATCAAAATTCATAGATTTTAAAATCTCAATATCTAAAGCCCGTTCCTTTTCATTTAAAATATCCGTTTTAAATTTCTCTTTTACTTTTTGATGTCTGATCGCATTTAAACATTTTGACTTGGCATAGGTATAAAGAAATGAGCTAATACCATTTATAGTTGTAATATTTTCTCTGTTTAGCCATAAGTTAAGAAAGGATTCTTGTGTAATACTTTTAGCTTCGTCATCGTCGTAAAGAAATTGAACACAAAATCCCAGAATTTTATTATAATAATGATTAAAAAAATACTCAAATGCAAGTTCCTCTCCCTTTTTAAAATTGTTAAAATGCAGTAAATCATTATTATTGCTTTTCATTTAAGATAAATTAACTCTCGTTTAAAAAAGTATGCCAAAAGAAGTGCTTTTTATAAGAATTCATGATAAAAATACAATTTTAGTAAAAATTCTATTGATTTATCAATTTTAGAACCTTTCTTTAATCAGAAACCTTTTAATGTATCCTATAAATTATTGATTATAGTTATTGTTGATAGCAAATTAAAGAACTCTAATTAATATAAAAAGATTAAACCTTTTCTTCCATGGTTTTCAGAATATGACCGAATAGAAAACGTTAATTGCATAACAAAATCAAAGTCAAATATTTAAATATTTCATTTTTATTGAATACTATGCCTTGCAAATCCAGTAATGTTTATTTCCCTAGATTTATAAAATATTATAATAATTATTAATTACGTAAACTAGAAATTCATATATTTAAAAAAAAGTTATAGTTTTTACCTGAATATTATTAAAATTTGTATTTTTAAGTCATTAAAATATTACTATTTACATTGGCTTTTTTGTAAATCCCTTTTTTGCAACAAAGTTTAATTTAACTTCTTTTAGATGTGTGGAGTTCTCCTAAGGTTGGTTAATTAATAGCGCGAAGCACATCTTTAAGAGGATTTTAATCTAACACATAAATCCTCTTTTACTACTCTTAATAGCTTATACCTTACAAAATTAAACATTTCCAGTTGTTATACATTTTATAAACAAATTGTTATACAAAAAAAAAGATAATTATCCTTTTCAAGATAATCATCCTTTTAATTAACCTTCTCTGTATACGATTTCAAAGCGAGAGACTAATCAAACAAATCATCATTTTGCAGAGAAGCTATTTAGAATTAGTCACTACAAAAAACGCTATTTTTTATTAATTAATACATAAATTTATATTTAATGATTTTATATTTTATATAAATATTTTTTATGTATTATGAACATGTATTTTTCTTTGCTTTTTTTTCGATGTTTTGTAAATCAGTTTCTAGATCAACTAAAATCTCATTTAACATATCACTCTCTAATCTTCTTGTAGAATTGTTACTATTCCAATTATTAATCTGTAATGCAATTAAAATCTTCATCAAGCTTTAAATGCTAATTAAATTGGGCTTAAGAATAAGTCGATTTTTTTTTCATTAATAGTATCTATTAATGAAAAACGACCATCAAATATATGATGGCCGTTAAACTTCTTTTTCATAACAATTTTAACACAACCTAAATGAAGGCTAATTCTTCTATTTCATTCTTTAGAACGGCAGTTATTCCCGTTTTCTTAGAGGTTGACGCGGATGCCCATTCAATTGATTTTTTATACAGAAAAATTTCATTCTCATCTGTCGGGTCCATGACCATGAGATAAATCCATTCATTGTCCAACAGCGTCTTAAGGTTACCGTTTCTGGCTATAATTTCCGAAACGCGATTAACGGGTGCCTGAATCATAACAGACAGTCTCAATGGGACGTGATACATAGCTTCATCTGACTGGAACAATGATTGCAGTGGCAGACCCATTTTTAAGTCGCCTCCATTCCCTTGAACAACCGCAAAATTACCGGTAATATTATGCGTGATTTTAGAACCCCCTCCATACATATTGTTATCCACTGTTGAGAAATAGTAGTGGTTATTAATCCATTGAGTCACTACCATCGGGCCTTGCATAATGCCTTCCAATGCTTTGCCATTAATATCTAATTCCCAGTCGTAGGAATGAAGAAAACACCGGCTATCGAGGTTGGTATTTTTAGTCAGACTTCTAGGTCCCACAATAAAACCTGCGTTTTTTGCGAGTCCCCATTCGGGTCTGGTTTCACCCCAATTATTCGCTTTGTGTTGCGCCGAGGAAATGCCACTTGTTTTAACATCAAGTCTGTCTTGAGTAGCGGTGAGTTGTGCTTTTAATAAATTTGTCTTTAAGTTTTGAACAAGTTGCTTGTGTGAAACCGGAACTTCAGAATCAAACAAGACAATATCATCAGTCGTCGTATTGTGTTCAGCACCTATAAAAATGGTATTCTTAGGAATCCTTATCCCGTGAACCTCAGCCAAAACCTGTCTCACCTCGGCCAAGTTAGATAGTTTTGCAAGCATTCTTGCATTATGTCTTCCCGGGCTTGCAGCACAGGCACCACAATCTAAACTAGAACTAAACGGGTTGTTGGCAGAGTGGCTTCTGTGTCCTACAAAAAGCACCAAAGGGGCAAACTGTTTCCAGCCCATAAGATCAAATGCCGATTTCACAATTCCTACTTTTTCATTCAATGGAATTCCAGACGGAACAACGTCTTCATTTACCACCTTGTTTATTTCAGGTTGACAAATCGTTTCCATTTTGGACGCGTTTCGCTCATTTATTCGATACATCTTTCCTGGTATCAAGGTTCTAGCGATTAATGACAAGCCGTAATAAAGACCTGACCCTTCCACGTATCCAAAAGCAGACGGCAACATGTTTTTCATCCGTTTAAGAAAATAGTCCCCAAATTTGAGGATCTCATTTTTCTTTTCGAACGTCACAAACCTTTTTTCTTTATTTAATTGTGCTGTTTCAGATACTTTATAGGCTGAAGACACAATTGGCGGACAGGATTTACGTGTAATCCCATCGTTTAGGTTTTCATAATCCATTGCGATACCAAAAAAACCGGCATAGCCATAGGTTTCATAATGACCCTTTGATTCCACATGTCTTCGGATGAGTTCTGACCGCGTGTCGATACAAAATACCATCTGCGCCTCTGGAACTTCATGCTCACTCAAAGATTTAGTCGCCTCGGCTTCCTGTTCAAAGGTTTTGACTAATTGGTTTTGCCAGGTTTTTTCCCAGGCTTTTAACCAGATATATTGGAGTTGTGACACTATGCTGTTTGAAGTTTCTAAATCATTTTTAGGCAGCATTGGCACATTTAATTTCTTAGATGTCCAAAGACGGGCAGCCAAATAATCCATTAAGCTTATTGGATAATCTTGATTCCATTCTGAATTAGATCCTGTGCGATAATTAATGTAACCTGTCCATCCTGGGAGAGCCGCCAAATGATAAGTAAAGATCTTCACATAGTCACTTTTTGAATACTCCTTCAAGATCTGCTCTAAGGCTTCCTCACTGTTTTTTGGAATATCTTTTAGATAGGTAATTCCCAGTTCCGAATCATAGATTGCCAAATGTCTCCACGCTGCATAAAAACCTTCGGTCTTAAATGGCATCTCCCATTCAGCAAGACCTTCATCCATATAAGCTGCAAGCCACTTTGCCATGATGCGATCGACCTCATGATTGTCGTTTAGTGTTTCAGTGCTGGTTTGTGATTCTAATTGTTGTAAATAGTATTCTGGGCCTTCTAACAAACCGTTTTCTTGCAGAAGGTCTACCAGTAGCTCTAGGTTAATTTCTCCTTTTTCCCATGCCTGACGATAAAGTGCAGCCGCAGGAAAGGCATTGGCGTTGAAATGCTTATTAGCTAAACTTACGGCTTCCTGAAACGGTACGTTTTCATAACCCGATAATGGGTTGGAAGCGACAAAAGTATACAAAGGCCAGGTTTTTCCAATAACCTTTGAGGCCTCATCAATACTGTTTATTAGAGACTGGTTCATATCGACTTTGATTTATACATTAAAACTGATTTTTTATATGGCTGGGATATGTTCATTAATTTGACATAGAGCCAAGGAATCTTTTTATAAACACCTAATTTCATAACGAAAAATCCAATCAGAAATATGATGCCAAATATGATTTGTACCCAAGACAAGGGCAATGGCTGTGCAATCATTGGCATATCTGCCATTAACACCGTAACAGCGTTATACATGAGTGCATAAATGCCTATTCCAGCTACAAAAAGCACCAATGGAACCATGATTTTTTGGGACACAGATAAGCTTTGTTCCTTAACAATATTATAAGTGGCCTGCCCAACGGTTATCGCTACGATAAGGGTTAGAAACACACCACTATCCATCGCCATTCCCTTTCCGGTCCATAGCGCAAAAAGAATTGCTCCCAGACTACCAAAAAGCAATACCACAACCGCTTGAAACGGCTTAATTTTTAGTTGCTGTTGTTTTTGAGGTTTCGTTTGCACAATACCCTCTCCCGAAGAAAGGAATAAATAAGCCTTATAAAATCCGTGCAGAATCAAATGGACTACTGCTGCATTGAAAAACCCCAAACCACATTGCATGATCATAAAACCCATTTGTGCAATGGTAGAACAGGCTAGTTTTTGCTTGACATTCACTTGAAGCAGCTTCGTGAATTGAGCAATAATAGCCGTAAAGCCACCAATAATAAACAGAATGGTCAGGGTATCAGATGCAAATAATAGCGTAGCAAACAATGCCAGTAAAATTCCAGAACCATTCACAAAACCGGCATGCATGAGTGCCGAAGCGGGTGTAGGAGATGTCATAGCAGACAACAACCAACGGTGAAATGGATATATTGCCGACTGCACTATGGCTGCTGCAATGATGCACAGTGCTGATGGGATGAGTATAAAAAGTGGTAACTCACTAACAACCAGTGACAAACCAGTAATTGTAAACTGCTGACTGTAAAATGCCAACAACAGTAAGCCAATAGTTAAAAATAAGGAGCCCGTTAAAAAGTACTTTTGGGTAAATTTTGAAGCTTCTCTTGCTTCTCCCCAGGTTTTATCAATCCCAATCAATTGAGACATTAAAATCCCCATGATTAACCAGCTGAACAATACAAGCAATATATGGTTAGACATGACCAGAAGCATCACTGAAAAAGTAAAGCCCAAACATAGCCTCATAAACCGAGAGTGAAATCTAAATCCTTTAAGATAGCTGCTTGCGTAGCTGCTTACAATGGCACTAAAAAAAGTAACCGTTGCCCAAATTAAAATGGTAAAACCATTAATGCGGAAAAGACTTCCCAAATACCATTGGGGCATTTCGGTAAAGTTAACAGTGAGATATAGCATATTGCCGACAAAGAGGAACCATAAAAAGGCAGACGCCAGTTTATAACCCATTCTCTTTTTGGCGTCTTCATATATGCCAAGAGCGCTTGCTGAGGTATTTAAATCCAAATTATTTACAAGAGTCATTTTTAAGTATTTAATGATTTTTAATTCGTGCTATCTGAATTAGATTTTGTTTCATTACTCTCTCCACGCATTTTGGTAAAAAAGACCAGTCCCAGAATAAAGCTGCATAGTACTAATTTATCCAGAAAGATATGATTATTCAAATAGGCCATACCCACAAAGAATATGAGGATCACTAGGCCTAAAATTGGTAAAAATGTTGATTTTGAAAATTGCATATTTTATTAAATTGATATTAAACCTTATTGAGCTACACTAATTTCTAGAATACCATTGATATTTAAATTCTGACCCAGACTTCTAATATTGTTGATGAATTCTTTTGCAATCACCTTTTCCTTTTCCAGCTCTTTAATGCGTCCGTCAAGTAAGTCTGTTTTACACCTGTGGTTACCTTCCCACATTTGAAGTCTCTGGATCTTGTGAAAGTTTATTTTTTCATCAATCAAATTCACGACAATATGAGACGCTTCAGAAGGCGTAAACTCCCCTTTTACCAATTGAATTTTTTGTGCTACTTTTTCGGTTTGTTTTAATTCCTTTGTTTCCATTTTTACTTAATTTTGAAAATTAATGAGTGACTATTTATTTTTTTGCTGGGACAAAGGTTATACATAATATTCATTTATTTTTATTTATATTTGTTATGTTATATATAAAATATATTTATGAATTATACGCTTCACCAACTTCATATTTTTTTGAAAATCGCTGAATTAAAAAGCATTACCAAAGCATCAGAAGCCCTGCATTTAACCCAACCAGCAGTGTCTATACAACTTAAAAATTTTCAAGATCAGTTTCAGATTTCATTAACTGAAGTCGTGGGAAGACAACTTTACATTACTGATTTTGGAATGGAAATAGCTCATGCTGCGGAAAAAATTCTTAATCAGGTACATGCCATTAATTATAAAACATTAGCCTATAAAGGGCAACTTTCCGGTCGTCTCAAATTATCTGTGGTCTCAACAGGAAAATATGTAATGCCTTATTTTTTATCAGATTTCATGAAGCAAAATGAAGGGATTGACCTCTTTATGGATGTGACCAATAAATCGAGAGTTATTGAAAGTTTAGAAATGAATGAAGTGGATTTCGCACTCGTCTCGGTTTTACCAAAAAAATTAAAGTTTCATAAGGTAGAACTCATGCAGAATAAGCTTTACTTTATTGCAAGCAGTGGATTAAAACTAAAACAGAATCTCACTAAAAAGAACCTGTTCGAGAAATTTCCTTTGATTTACAGAGAACAAGGGTCTGCTACAAGAAATGCTATGGAAACGTTTATAACGAAGAACGGCTTTTCAGTAACAAAAAAGATAGAGTTAACCTCAAACGAAGCAGTAAAACAGGCCGTTCTTGCTGGATTAGGCTGTTCGGTGATGCCTCTTATTGGTATTAGAAATGAACTTAAAAATAAAGAACTACAGATTGTTCCGGTCAAAGGATTACCTATCAACACCATTTGGCACTTGATCTGGTTAAAATCTAAAAATTTATCACCAGTGGCATTAGCCTATCTAGATTTTCTAAATTCTGAAAAGGCAACTATTATAAACCAGAAGTTTGCCTGGGGTGAAGATTTTTATTTGAAATAATTCATCATTGCTTAAATCACTGAGAAGTGAATGACTTCTTTTAGTGCAATATAAACAACCGTTATCTCTATCATCCATGACTTTTTAGCTGAGCTTTGATATCAATTTAAATGATGATGTATTTATATCATTTTGATACAATAATAACAAGCCGATATTATCATTTTAAAAAGTTTTAAAATGAATAAAATGTTAAACTAACATAAACTATTAAATAAGTAAAACGAAATTTAATATGTTATGAAACATAGTTCAACATACTATAAAACATCAATTATTTTTGAAATAATCAGTAATATTAGTAATAGCTATTCTATAATATTTAGCTCCTTATCATCACATAAAACTATTGACGCATTTTTGTGATGATGTGCCAATAGTTAGCCATTCTGCCCCGTAAATAAAATATAGTATAAATTTAATATTACTGATTATTATGAAAAAAATTTTCTTCTTAACGATTGTATTGACCCTTATTTCAGGGTGTAACAAGGAAGATGTCTTTGAATTTGACAATGCTGTTACCAAACAAGAAGTTACTTCAAAAAAAGAAGTTACATCATCAAAAACCATTGCTTTAGGTTTTAACCTTGTATTTACAGGTACTTATGAATATCAAGGGCCTAATCCACCAAGATGTGGTTCTTTCCCTCCAATGATTAATGTAGTAAACACAGCTGAAGGAACCGGTACACACTTAGGGAAATTCACTGCTCATTTTGATTTTTGTGTTGACATCACAGACTTTTCTTACCCAAATGGTGTCGAAGACGCCTATTTTATGGACGAAAACGGAGACAAATTATTTGTGTATGTTGAAGGATTTGTTTTGGGTGGTAGGGTACCTGGCATGCCCAATTTTGCAACGTCATATTTCAAAGACCCCTTTATAATTACAGGCGGCACTGGTCGTTTTGAAGGGGCAACTGGTAGCGGTATGACCAACGATTACAATAGTTCTAAGGACCCATTTTCTCACCACCATTGGACCGGTAAAATTAACTTAATAAAAAAGTAAAAAAATAAATTAAATATCTAAAGACGCTATTAATTAATTTGGGAAGAATTGGGAAGCAACTAGCTAATTAAGGTGCTTCCCTTTTTTAATATAACAAAATATTATATAAGTAGCACTTTAAAAATGAGCTCATCTCAGTATAAAATATTTAAAAAAATAGAGCGAATTAAGACCCCAATACCCGCACGCCACGAAAAAGATAAATACAAAAATGGTTTATAATGACACCCACTCGTTTTTTGGGAGCACTAATAACAAGGGGGAAATTGTTCTAATCAAAACAATATCGATCTTCAGAAGTTTATTTGCTATCTTAACTCTTGTTTGTTTTGGTTGCTCCAATACCAGTGAGTCTCCAACAGTAAACGACTGTAAAATATATGTTGTATATGTCTCCAGTGATTGTAATTGTAATAATTCTATATGTAATTCTGACTATTGGATTACAACAGAAGAGTACAATAGGCTTTTAAATATTGTTAATACATCTTCTGAACCTTGTGTTTATATTTATGGCACCAGTTTTTACGGCGATAATTTTCAAGGATACCTTTTAGAGTTTTATACAGGAAATTATGATCCTTGCCTTATAGATTAATTTAACTGAAAAAATGTTTAAATAAGCCAATATTTAGGATTTATTACAGATGTTAGCCTCCTAAATAACGAGACACAAAATAATTGTAATAAAAAAAAAGGGAAAATACAAAAACCTAACAAAAGTCATGTTTTTTTAAATAAACATATTGTTTATTTGTGATGTTATTTATTGTGGTTGGTTGATAACAGAAAAAAGGGGGTAATTCTATATGAATGGTTCTCTTTTTTTTTGCTTTATAAC
>DATCZQ010000159.1:0-13127 GCA_036525815.1 Yeosuana sp.
ACCCCATTGTTCTCTGTATCATAAGTTACACCATTTTTCAAAAGATGATCATTGTTATTCCCACTCAAATCCAGCCAATCGGTAGCAGAAGAAGCTACAGGGGCCGGTGTGATCACGGCTGTTAAAGGAGAGAGGGTTTCGCCTTCACAGACACTTTGTGTTAACGAAGGACTTACAGTTGTAGCCGTAGGACAATCTGCACTGCTTTGCGCCCATAGCGCAACAGAGCCAGTGATTAAAAATAAATACAGGAATATGTTTTTAAAACCGTCCATGCTTTATATAAATTGAGCTACTTTATTTTTTTTTATTATTACTTTATTGCCTGCGTACCACTTATTATTGATATTGATTGCATAGCTGTTATCTTTAAAATCAATAGCCATCCTAACCGGTATGTCAAATCCATAACTAATCAATTGGGCAGGGATATAATCTCTCTCGGTATTTTGTGAGGATACAGAGATTACACTTAACACGATCAGATTAAAAAAAAGTATGTGTTTTAATGAGGTAAACATTAAAAAAAATTATGAACTCAAAATTAATAATTGTTATTCAGATTAAATATGACTATTGTCAGTTTTCCTATAGTCTGTGTTTCTTTAACTATCAATAAAAACAGGCTGTTGTGTGGAGTTAAAAAAATGTTTTTAAACAACTACATTACTTAAGAGATTCGCATTAATTGTTATGCCATAGATAAGTGTTTTATTTTCATCGTTTATGATGGAGAATAGAATGGAATTACCGAAGTGAGGAATTTAAGATGAGTATAAAAATTTGAGAAATATTCGGAATTACTACAATCCCAAGCAACAACCAAAACAATCATTAAATAACTTTATTCTTAAAAGAAATAGCAGAAGTCGTTGGTATAGATTTTACTTAACGCATCATATGGCTAGAAGAACTTTTGCAAGTACTGTATTACTGTATAATGATGTTCCTATGGAAGTAGTTAGCGAATTATTGGGTCATTCTAGTATGAAAATTACACAGGATAGTTATGGTAAGATAGTTGAGAAGAAGATTAGTTTGGAGATGGAGAGGTTAATAAATAACAAAAGATAAAACCATTCAAGAAATTGAGTGGCTTTTTGGCTTCTTACAATTTAATAAATTAGTTTTTTATTCCTTGAAAATGATAATCGCCATTACTCATTCTAAAGGTGTAATTGAAAGAATGATGCTGCATATCAAAACCACCAAAATGTCCGTCACCTTCCTGATGCTCATTATTTAAATGTTGCATCCATTCTGTGCCATTGTTTTGCATATTAACATTCATATGGCCTTGTCCTGGCATATGACCGTACATGTTTTCAAATTCTTCCCCAGTTAAGCAAACCATGACCTCATCGTTATGGTTGTAAGTACCAAGCATAATGGTAGTATCGAAATCTTCAGCATAACAATTTACTTGAATTTGGTTTCCTACTCTATTAACAACTACGGTAGCATCTTTTGTTACCACAATTTCACTTGATTTATTGGCAAGATTTGATGTTAAAGTTCCAACATAGGTTCCTGTTACATCATTGTAGCCTAGATCGTCACTTTTCTGACAAGAGACAAATAATATTACAATTATAATTGTTAAAAAATACTTCCAGTTTTTTACACTTTGTGTTTTCATAATGAGTATTTTCATTTTTTCAAAAATAATGTTAATCTATATGTCAAACAATGATATAAGTCATATTGGTGAATTGATTTTCAATAATATAGATGTTATAAAAGAAGATTGTGTGCTGTCTACAGAATAACTTGAATAGTTGACGGTCAAGTTGCTAACTTTTGTGGAATATTAGACCTCCCTTATTTCATTATCATTACAACTGCAAGCAACAACACCGTGTTTAATTAATGGCTTTAATCAAAAAAGATTGAGTACTCATTCGCTGCCTTCTTTTGGCTAATAAGAAGTCTATGGTATTTCCTTGTTTATCCACTGCTCTTAAAGGTAATGCCATTGACCTTTAACTTTGATATAAGTTTCATCGATTCGCCAGCTTTTGCCACAGGCTTTCTTTCCTTTATTAAATTCCCTTTCTAATAATGGGCTAAACTTAAATACCCACCTTTGAATAGTTGCTTGATCCACCTTAACTCCTCTAATGCCCAAAAGTTCTTCAATATCTCTATAGGATAATCCGGAATCTGAACTTAAAATAAACGGCTTGTAGAATGATTGACTTTTGAAAACAGTGGCCTTTGAACATCTTTTTGTAGTAAATATATGAGATTTAATTTTTGACCAACTTAGATGCAACAGAACCATTGATAATGATATAAGTACAATCTATTATAAGTCATGCTATAATCAATAAATTATATCTTTCTTTACAGTGGTTTAGTTTAGTTAGTTGATTAAAAGAGAATTGTTCTGCTGAGAATGTTTCTCTTTTTTTTTTGCTCTATTACTTACCATTCAGAACCTAACAAAAGTCATCTTTTTTATAAAAAAAAATACTTTTATTTATCGTCAATAATAAATTATAAATGTGACTAATTCTAAAAAAGGGTAATTCTGGGAAGGATTACTCTTTTTTTATCTATCCTTTATAAGAAATTTAATTTTTAAGGCCTTCTCTTAGATATGTAAATTTATTTGATTAGTTAGATATTCTATATTGTGCATAAAGGGAGAAGGTTTTTTAAATTTTAACTTGTAGTATTTTATTAAAAAAATTCTTGTCTAAATTGAAGTTAAAAAAGCTTAATGATAGTAAAACCACCACATATTTTCTTATAATAAATTCATTCTACAAACACAACTTTGCTTCTTGGAGAAATACCATTATTATTAAAAGCCTCTATTTGAAAATAATAGCCATCGGCTCTATCTGCTCCAGTAAAAAAATATTCATTTTTACCATATACCATAATGCTTCCGTAAAGTTTATCAGGAGATTTTCCCCAATAAATAACATAACCATCTGCTAAAACATTTTGTTGCCATTTAAACCAAATACTTCTTCTTTCTCCATATTTTTTTGGGCTAGACCGCAATACAGTGAAATTCTCAACCATATTTGGTTTAATTCCATTTCCTTTTCCAAAAACTCGAAAACCACTTAATGCAAACTTACCTGTAGGCATTTTAATGTTTTGCATCTTAAGAAATCGGGCTTGCTTAGGTGTCTTTAGTTCAATATAATCATGAGGCACATCCACATCATTATTACTTTTATCAACAATTACGTGCCAATTAGTACCATTATTTGATCCATAAATGATGTATTGATGACATTTCCCTAAAGTTTTACCTAAAAATTCAACATCTTGATCTGCATAATTTATTTGAATAGCATTTATTGTAGACACTTCTCCTAAATCAGTCTGAAACCATTCTCCTTTGTCGCCTGTCTTAGCGCTCCAGTAGGTCTTTATATCTTCATCAACTGCAAAATTTGCATTAAAGCCTCCTAAAGTAGAAGAAACTCTAACAGGTTTTTGATAATTTAAAAGCATCCAACCATTAAATAATCCTCCAGAAAAATCCTTTGCTTTAGCAAATTCAGGAAGTAATGTAGGATAATCTCCATAAGCAGTATTGCAATACATAACATCATCCTTATCAAAACCAGCAGGCCAAATACCTAATCGTCTTTCAAAATTATTTTTTGTGGATATAAAAATTGTAGATACATGCCACCAGTTTCCAAAATTGTCCTGATAGGTTGATCCGTGTCCAGCACCTCTGGCAAAACCACCTGGTTTATATGAAAAAGGGTTGTGTGATTGGTATTCAAAACCATCTAAGGGATTATTACTAACGTATACACCATCTGCATAACCACTAAATTCAGTAGCTGGGGCACCATATTGCATATAATATTTACCGTTGTGTTTTGTCATCCACGCACCTTCAATAAAAGGTTGTAAAAACACATTATCATTGTATTCACCAAAACGTTCCCAACCATGGTCTTCAGGAAATAATTTTACAATTGGTACAGTATAACCTTCAGATTGCATGGTTTTAATGTTAATTTCTGTTCCTAAAAGTGGCCACATGTTACTGGAGCCCCAATATAAATAGAGTTTATCCTTAGATTCATCATAATGAAAAGCAGGGTCCCATGCACCTACTTTAAGCGTGTCAACAGCTATTTGCCAATCATCAACCGTTGGATTGGTACTTTTATAAATAGGGAAATCTGATTTCCAAGTAGATCCGTACACATAAAGCGTGTCTTTCATTGCCCATACAGCCGGCGCATTTAAATCGTGCGTATAGGTATCATCACGAAGAAACTTCCTGTAAACAAACTTCCAATGGAGCATATCATCACTCCACCAATAGCCCTCTTGATTTGTAGAAAACAGGAAGTATTTATTTCTAAAATTTACAATGACAGGATCAGCAGTTGCTCTATGTTTTCCTTGACTTGAAAACGATTCAAATGGTGTATAACCGTAGTCTATATTAATGGGATTACAATACGTTTTTTGCTGAGCACTAACTAATTGCAACTGTAAAAAAATAATTAGTACTGTTATCAATCTTTTCATATCGTATTATCTAGAAGATAGGTCAATCAATGAGCTCAAATTCAGATTTCAAATTAGTATCGGAATTTGAACCGACAAACACTTCAAACTCTCCTGATTCAGCAACAAAATCCAAATTATAATTGTAAAACTTTAAATCCTCAACTGAAAGTTTAAAGGTTACCGTTTTTGTTTCGTTTTTCTTTAAATAAATTTTTTGAAAGCCCTTTAGTTCTTTTACAGGTCTAGTAATAGAACCTACCAAATCACGTATATATAATTGAACGACTTCCTTACCATCATAATCTCCAGAATTAGTAACTTCAACTGAAACTTCAAGCGATTCGTTCATATTGATCTTGCCAGAATCTAATTTTAAATTTTTATATTCAAATGTAGTATAGCTCAAACCAAACCCAAAAGGATATAAAGGCTCATTACGAACATCAATGTAGTTTGATTTAAATTTTTCAAAAACACCATCTTTATTTCCTAATGGACGGCCTGTATTTTTATGACTGTAATAAATAGGGACCTGCCCTACATTTCTTGGAAATGTAGCTGACAATTTTCCCGAAGGATTTACATCGCCAAAAAGTACATCTGAAATAGCCAAACCAGCTTCACTACCGGGGAACCAAACATTTAAAATGGCTGGCACTTTTTCATTTTCCTCAACAATTGCTAAAGGTCTTCCAGTAAATAAAACTAATACAACAGGCTTCCCTGTTTTTAATAGTGCATTTAACAAATCCTTCTGAACCTGTGGAATTTGTAAATTCGTAACACTACTGCACTCCCCACTCATTTCACTACTTTCTCCAATGGCTGCAACAATAACATCAGCCTGTGCAGCGATGGATAGAGCCTCGTTTAATAATTGTTTATCTGATTTTTCATCTCTTGGAATTTCTTTTCCAAACATAGTAACCCGTTTTTCATATTCCAAATTGTAATCAACATTACTACCTTTTGCGTAAATTACCTTTACGTTATTTCCGGCTACTTTTTTTAAACCTTCCAATAAGGGAATAGAAGCTTCTTGATTTGTAGCCACACTCCAAGTGCCTGCCATATTAACCGCTGTATTAGCTAATGGGCCAACTAATGCTATTATTCCCTGTTTTTTTAAAGGTAAAACCTGATCTGCATTTTTAAGTAGCACCATAGATTCGGCACTAACTTTTCTTGCAAAAGCTCTGTTTTCCTTTGTAAATATTTCGGTTTTTGCCCTGTTATCATCACAATATTTAAAAGGGTCGTCAAACAAACCCAACTTATATTTTGCCAATAAAATACGCTTTACCGCTGTATTTAAAACATCTATTGAAATTTTCCCTTCTTCCAAAGATTTTTTTAATGTGGTTAAAAACCCTTCAGAAACCATATCCATATCTAACCCTGCATTCAAGGATAGCGCAGAAACTTGTTGTAAATCTCCTACCCCATGATATATCATTTCTTCAACTCCTGTATAGTCCGAAACAGTAAATCCATTAAAACCCCACTCATCTCTTAACAAATCCGTAAGTAACCATTTATTACCTGTTGCCGGAACACCATCAATCTCATTAAAAGAAGCCATCACAGATCCTACACCAGCGTCTACTGCAGCTTTATATGGTGGAAAATACTCATTATACATTCTTAACCTACTCATGTCCACAGTATTATAATCTCTCCCCGCATCTGGCGCGCCATATAAGGCAAAATGCTTAACGCAAGACAATAAAGTATTTTTTTGCGTTAAATCATTTCCTTGATAACCTTGTACCATCGCTTTGGCGATTTCGCTTCCTAAATATGGGTCTTCTCCAGAGCCTTCTGATACGCGACCCCAACGTGGGTCACGAGAAACATCAACCATGGGAGAAAAAGTCCAGTTTATACCATCTGCAGTTGCTTCCTGGGCAGCCATTTGAGCCGTTTTTTTGATAAGTTCCATATCCCAAGAACATGATAATCCTAATGGAATTGGAAAAGTAGTTTCATATCCATGAATAACATCCAGTCCAAAAATTAAAGGTATTTTTAAGCGACTTTTTTCAATGGCTATTTTTTGAATATCTCTGATATTTGAAACAGATTTAATATTAAAAAGACCACCTACTAACCCCTTTTCAATTTTGGCAGCTATATCAGAATTTTTAGCCTGACCCGTAGTGAATTGTCCTGCACTTGGTAAATTTAATTGACCAATTTTTTCTTCAACTGTCATTAAATTCAAAATAGAATCTACTTTTTCTTCGAAAGGATTATCATTAGAAATAGAATTAATTTTCTTTTGGTTTGAATTGCATGCTACAATTGCGGTAACTATTATGCTAAATAAAGCCTTTCTAATTATGTTTGAGTTACTCATTTTCATCATTCTGATTTTGATTTTACACTCTCAATGGTTTAATAATTAAATCCAAGTTTGATTAGCCCATTTTGAACGTCTTGATTTTGCATAAATAAGTTCCAAAGCAACCCTGTCCTGTAATTTTCTATCATAATAATTTGAGGTCCTTGATCTATAGCCAAATAAGCCTCAGCAACCCAATAATTATTTTGAGGGCTAAACGCATCATAAAACCCTGCTGGACCAAGCAATTTGTCCTTTTTACTGTAAAAAAAATGCATTGCTGCTAAGGATTCGGTTGGGGTATAAGGAATTGAACTAATTGCCGCTGTTGGGGAAATAATCCCTAAATCATTCGATGGACTATGTGCAGAATACCCCATTGAACCATCTGAATTTCTTGAATAACTTGCGGTTAAACCCCAGCAATTTGAACCATAATCAACATAATTTTTAGGATTTGAAATACAATACTGACGATTTATTTTGGAGTGATTTACAACAAGACTCCAATAATTAGCATACTGATCGGTTAAATTTTTAGGGTTTAAACCTAAAAAGGAATAGTGACTAAAAAACAATGGCCCTCCAAAATCTGAACCTTCTGCATGTGTTAATATCAATGGATAACCATATTGAGTTACTGACGAGACTATACTTCCAGAACTAGCCCACCCTTTTTCATAAGCTACTTTAGTAATATTATAATCAGGTGAAGCAGCAGCCAGAACATAGCTGATTAACGTCTCGTTATATCCTACTAATTTAAAATTAATATCGAAACCATAGTTGGGGCTCCAGTGCCAATATAAGGCATCTTGATTTTGGGTATACCAATTCCATTCTACACCTTTCCAAAGATTATCTGCAAGAGCTGACAGCGCTTTTTCTTCCGTTGAACCATTTTTAAAATATTCTTTAACACAAATTAAACCTTGAACTAAAAATGCGGTTTCAACTAAATCGCCTCCATTATCTTTTGTGCCAAATGGAATAACATGACCCGTACCACCATCAATCCAATGTGGCCAAGCACCATGAAAACGATCTGCATTTTCAAAAAATGTTAGAATTTTATTTAATCTAGCGGTACCTTCAGCTCTTGTTACAAATCCTCTTTCAATTCCGACTAAAATAGCCATTAATCCGAAACCTGTTCCTCCAGTAGTTACAACATTTTGATTTAATGTTGGATCGTTTGGATGATAACGTTCTTTAGCAGCTCCTGAACTTGAATTTGCAAAATCCCAAAAATATTTGAAGGTTTCCTTCTGGGTAAGGTCCATCAGTTCTTCATCTGTCAAAGAATTTTCAACAATAGGGTCATTCCCATTTGGATTATTAGTCTCTCCATAATCAAGAATAGAATCTCTTGAACAAGAAATAAAAATTTGGGTAAAACATAGTACTAAAATAATTCTTGTATTCATTTTCATTTTAACTTTTTATTAATTGTAAACCCCAACTTTTGCAATCCATTTTTAACATCTTCATTTTTCATAAATAAATTCCATATTAACCCGGAACGATAATTCTCAATCATTACCGGAATTGGACCTTGATCAATAGCCAAATATCTTGGTAAAAACCAATTATCTTGTAAACTAAATGCATCATAAGGTCCATATTTACCAATTAAGGTATCGTGATTTTTATACAAGTTTTTTAGCATTTTCATGCTTTCTTTTGGAGTGTATGGAAACGATGCTAATGCTGCTGTTGGAGAAATAACACCAAGGTCATTACCTGGTCTATGACCCGCATAGCTATTAATAGAATAACTGGAAGTTAATCCCCAAAGACTATCTCCATAACCTTTAAAATGTTTAGGGTTATCTAGGGCATATTTATAATGAATTTTTGCTTGATTTTGAGTGAGTTTCCAATAGTCAGCATATTGATCAGACAAACCATTTGGATTTAATCCTAAGTAAGAATAATGCGCCCAAAATAATGGTCCAACAGGTGCGTCATCATTCTCATAATAATTTAAAACTAAAGCCTCTCCATACAGAGAATCATTTGAAACAATAGATCCGCTTTTTGCCCAGCCTTTTTCATAAACATCTTTAGTTATTGAATGCGTTGGTGATGAAGCAGCAAGAATATACATGATTAAACATTCGTTATACCCGCCTACAGGAAAATTCATATCCCAAGCATATTCAGGAGACCAGTGCCAATAAAGCACATCTTCACCTTTAGTATACCAATCCCATTCTATATCCTTCCAAAGAGTATCAATTTTAGAAACAAGTTCTTGCTCTTTCTTATTCCCATCTTTAAAATATTCAGAAACTGTTAAAAGACCTTGAACTAAAAATGCCGTTTCTACTAAATCACCTCCATTATCCTTTTTACTAAACTGAACCACCTTTCCTGTTTCGCCATTGATCCAATGTGGCCAAGCACCGTGAAATCTGTCCGCTTTTTCAAGGAAATCAACAATTTTAAAATATCTATTTAAGGCATCTTCTCTAGAAATAAATCCTCTTTCAACACCTACTAAAATAGCCATGAGCCCAAACCCGCTTCCACCAGTTGTTACTGTATTTTTTGGAGACGTTGGATATACATTATCCATATGCAAACGCTCTCTAGCTAAACCTGAATTAGGTTCCGCACCATCCCAAAAATAATTTATAGTTTGTTTTTGAATAGTATCTAATAATTCACTTTCTGAAAGAATATCTAAATTATTTTCAACTTTTGAAATAAGTTCCTTTTTTTTATTACAATTAAATAGCAGTAAAATAATGCTAAAAAAAGAAATTATTTTTAGGTTATTATAAATCATTTTGGCTTAGGTTAAAGAAATTTAGCTGCATTTAAAAATGCAGCCAAATTCAAATAAAAACAAACAATTCTTATTAAACTGATCAACTAAAACTTTAAACCCAAAACAGGATTTAAAGTTTTAATTTATTTATTGATTTTGCATAATTGCTTGAATTTCATCTACAGTTAAAACTTTATCAAAAAGCATCAAGTCATCTATATAACTTAAATCTGATAAATGCCCCCATCCAATAAATCCTGGGGCTCCAGATCCAATTGAAAAATTAGTACAATTAGCCCAGTTAATAGTTTTACCAGTCATATCTCCACTGTTTGTAACTGCTACTCCATCAAAATAAATCTGTGTAGCTGTTGCCGAAACTGTAAATGCAATATGCACCCATTGTCCTGCGGTAACATCTATAACATCGCCATCATTCCAAACATCACCACCATCAGTTCCAAGATGAAGTTTTATTCTTTGCTCTATACCACTACCTTCTCTAAATAGTCTAAAACCAGAGGACAAATCATTATCAACCCCGATCATGGGAGGAGCAACTGTTAAAATACCTGCTCGGTCAGGTGCTGAATTTACTTTATACCAAAATGCACCACTAAATTCATTAGCAAATAAATTTGTGATTGGGAACGACAAGTATGAATCTGCTGCACCAGCATAAGCATTCGTTCCAACTGTGCTTTCTCCAGCAAAACTTGGAGTTCCTACGACAGTAGCATTTGTATTTGATACTTTGTCAAGATTTGTTCCATCAAATGGCATATACAAGGTTGATCCAAAATAGGGTGGTGCATATGCTCCACCTACAATTTGTACAACTTCTTCTGCTGATAGTGCTTTATTATAAAAACGTAATTCATCTATGATACTTGTGTCAGACTTATGATCCCAGTAAGAAAATGTTGGAACACCAGATGCTATCGTAAAACTTTCACAACCTGTCCAATCTATTGGAGCAGTCAAATCTGCTGAATTAACTTCAACGCCATTAAAATAAATTTTAGTTTGTGTATCTGAAACAGTTACAGCAACCTGAACCCATTCACTAGCCGTAACATCAATAATACCGCCATCATTCCAACTTTCACCGCCGCCAGTTCCAATATTTAATTTAATACGTTGCTCAGTAGGGCTACCTTCTCTAAACAATCTAAAACCTTGGTTTCTGTTCTCAGGTGTATCATTTCCAACAACCAATAACCCTGCTCTATCAGGACTGGAATTCACTTTATACCAGAATGTAGTACTAAATTGGTTACTTAATAACCCTTCAGCTGGATACGTTAAATAGGCATCAATTGCCCCTAAGTATGCACCAATACCGTCATAAGATTGATCAGTAATCTCCGGCAATCCAACAACTCCGGCAGCTCTACCTGCAATTAAATCTATATATCCATTATCAAAAGGCATATAGAAAGATTCTCCAGCGTATTTAGGGGTATACGGATTAAAAGAATTTAGCATAATTTGAATATCACTTTGCGTCAAGGCTTTATTGAATAACCTTAACTCATCGATACCACTATAGTCTGATTTATGATCCCAGTAACTAAAAGTAGGAGCTCCTGAACCAATTGATATTTTATCACAACCAGCCCAATCAATTGGAGCGGCCAAATCTGCTGAATTAACTTCTACTCCATTAAAATAAATTTTAGTTTGTGTGGCTGAAACAGTTACCACAATATTAACCCATTCTCCAGCCGCTACGTCAATAATTCCGCCATCATTCCAGCTTTCTGCAGCACCAGTTCCAATATTCAATTTAATGCGTTGCTCCGTAGCACTACCTTCCCTAAATAATCTAAATCCTTGGTTTCTATTTTCAGGAGTGTCATTTCCAATAACCAAAATACCTGCTCTATCTGGATTTGAATTTACTTTATACCAAAAAGTAGCACTGAACTCATCACTTAATAAGCCATCGGCTGGGAATTCTAAATAAGAATCTGCTGCACCTTTATAGGCATTTGCACTAGCAAAACCAGTTCCAAGAAAACCTGGAGTTCCTACTTGATCTGCTATTTTAAATCCTATTAAATCTCTGTAGTCTCCATCAAATGGCATATATAACGACTCTCCATCAAATAATGATGTGTAAGGTGCTTGTTTACTGAAATTTGCCTCAGCCATAGTAGATTTTCCATTAACATCTGTAGATATTACTACTACTCTGTGGTCTCCAATAACTAGACCTTCGTAAGTGTATGTTTCAGAAATATGTCTTGGATTACTAAAATTGCTATAATCAGCTATCTCAGTGCCATCCAAAGAAATTGATATGGTACTCACCAAATTATCATCGTTGACCTCAAATTCTATTTCTAATGAAGAGGGTTCTTCAAAAACTTTAATAGTGGCTCCTTCTGTTGGAGAAATAATCTTGACCACAGAAGGATCTATTTCATACTCTGAAAAAGCTGGCGTGTCTAAATTTTGACAACTCGCTATGATTAATGCAATCATAACTACATAAACCATTTTTATATTTAACTTAATTCGTTTTCTCATAACTAAATATTTTCAAAATAATAATTAATAATTTGGATTTTGTATCAACACACCCTGTGATTGATCTATAGCTGCTTGTGGTATTGGATACCACTCATGTTTTGGTAGAAAACCTAAACTTCCTAGAACAGCAGTTCCATCACCCCAACGAACTACATCGTAAAAACGCTCGCCTTCCAAAGCTAATTCAATCCTTCTTTCATGTTTGATAGCTGCTAGAGTTGCAGTTACATCTGGTAGTACAGCAGCCCCACCTCTTGCTCTTGCCCTTACCTGATTTAAATAGTTTGTAGCAAGTGCTGAATTTCCTGTTTGAAATGCTGCTTCTGCCGCCATTAAAAGAACATCGGCATATCTAATAATCTTTATATTTTCCCAATTATTCTGTCTTTGACTTAATTTAGTTCTGGTTGCCGCTTCTGTATAAGCCTTTTTGTTCCAATATAATTGATCTAACGGAGGTGTTCCAGGTAATATTCCACTACCATAACCCCCATCGTCTTCACCTGATACTAAAATGGTATGATCTTTTCTAGGGTCTCCTGTTTCATAAGCATCCACTAAATTTTGTGTAGGCACATTAAAACCCCAACCTAAGTCCCAAGCACCTGTTCCTCTTACGCCTTGAGATACATAATAATTATTACTGAATGTTTGCCCAGATTCTGTAACCAGTTGCTGCACTTCAAAGATAGATTCAGTAGAATTGTTGCCTTCAAGACTGAATAAAGTTTTGTATGAAGGCACTAATGTATAAACGCCAGAATTGATAACTTCTTCACTTTTAGCCAAAGAAGCTGTGTATTTTTCTTGTGAGCTGCTTGTCGAAGCTTGATATAAATATAATTTAGCCAGTAAGGCATTTGCAAAACCTTTGGTAGCCCTGCCTTCAAAATTAGACACCCAAGTTAAAGGCAAATGTTCACTTGCATATACTAAATCAGCCTCAATAAAAGCATCAACTTCTGC
>DATCZQ010000160.1:0-7477 GCA_036525815.1 Yeosuana sp.
TGGCAATAGGTATCATTCTGAGCGTGAGTGCTAAACGAGAAGAAATTAAAGAGTTTGAAAATAGTGAGGATAATCCATTAGAAATTTTGTCAGAAGCATTATAACAATTATAGATTAATAAAAGTGTCGAAAAAAAACGAAGCATATAGAATTATTCTTTCAGGAGGTGGAACAGGTGGGCATATCTATCCTGCTATTGCTATTGCGAATAGTTTAAAGGAAAGGTTTCCGAATGCAGAGTTTTTATTTGTTGGGGCAAAAGATAGAATGGAAATGGAAAAAGTGCCTCAGGCGGGATATGATATTAAAGGCCTGTGGATTTCTGGTCTTCAAAGAAGGCTGACAATAAAAAATTTATTATTCCCATTTAAACTAATGAGTAGCCTGTGGAATGCCAGAAAAATTGTGAATTCCTTTAAGCCGGATATAGCCATAGGTACCGGCGGTTTTGCTAGTGGTCCTTTATTGTTTGTGGCAGCTTCAAAAAATGTGCCTTGTTTAATACAGGAACAGAATTCATTTCCGGGTATTACCAATAAATTATTGGCTAAAAAGGTTCAGAAAATTTGTGTGGCATATGATAATTTAGAACGCTTTTTTCCAAAAGAAAAGATAATTAAAACGGGTAATCCGGTTAGACAGGATTTACTGGATATAGAAAGCAAAATTGTTGAAGCAAAGGATTTTTTCAATTTGAAACATGGAAAATACACGCTTTTGGTATTAGGAGGAAGTTTAGGTGCTAGAAATATCAATGATTTAATTGAGAAGAAATTAGATTTTTTGGATACTCAAAATGTTCAAGTGATCTGGCAGTGTGGTAAGTTATATTATCCCCAATACAAGATATACAGCAATACCAAGGATATTCAGGTCTATCCGTTTTTAAATAATATGGATTTTGCTTATGCTGCGGCAGATATTATCATTTCAAGAGCAGGCGCAAGTTCAGTATCTGAATTGTGTATTGTAGGAAAGCCAGTAATTTTTATTCCATCACCAAATGTAGCAGAAGACCATCAAACCAAAAATGCTTTAGCAATTGTTGATAAACAGGCCGCATTACTAATAAAGGAAGAAGATTTAGAGGTTGATTTTGAAAACATTTTTTCGCAATTAATTCAATCACCTGAAAAACAAAAAGAGTTAGGGTCAAATATTAAAAAATTAGCATTAGTCAATGCTACGAATGATATAACCAATGAAGTTATTAAACTTCTAAAAAGATAATATGAATCTTGATAACATACATAATGTTTATTTAATTGGGATAGGAGGTATTGGAATGAGCGCCTTAGCGAGATACTTTTATGCTAATAACAAACAGGTTGCAGGTTATGATAAGACGCCAACTGAATTAACAGAAAGTCTGATTGCTAATGGTATCGATGTTTATTTTGAAGATTCTGTACAAAAAATAGATGTTAGGTTTTTAAATAAAGATAACACCTTGGTAATTTATACTCCGGCAGTGCCTAGTAGTCATCAACAATTGGATTATTTTAAGAACGAAGGTTTTCCAGTATTAAAAAGATCTCAGGTGTTGGGTTTAATAACAGAGCAGACCTTTTGTTTGGCCATTGCAGGTACCCATGGTAAAACCACTACAACCAGTATACTGGGACATTTAATGTATGAATGTAATGTGCCACTTACAGCTTTTTTAGGAGGGATAAGTGAGAATTATAATTCTAATTTAATCATTAACGGAACAGAAGTTACGGTTGTTGAGGCAGATGAATTTGACAGGTCTTTTTTAACCTTGTCCCCAGATATGGCTTGTATCACATCAATGGATGCAGATCATCTTGATATTTACGGAGATGCTTCAGAGTTAAAAAAATCATTTGAAGATTTTTCTAAAAAAGTAAAAGGCAGCGGAAAACTGTTTGTTAGAAATGGTCTTCCGTTAAAAGGAATAACCTATGGAATTGAAGATAATTCAGATTATTCCGTACAAAACATAAAAATAAAAAATGGCGCCTATGTTTTTGATGTGAAGACACCAAAAACAGTGCTGGAAAAATTTCAATTTAACCTGCCCGGTAGACATAATCTGTCGAATGCATTAATAGCCTTAGCGATGGCTGTAGAGTACGGTTGCCCTTACCGGCAGCTCGCTAAGGCATTAGCATCTTATAGAGGGGTTAAAAGGAGGTTTACCTATCATATTAAAACCTCAAACTTTGTTTTTATTGATGATTATGCGCATCATCCTGAAGAAATTAATGCCGTGTATCAAGCCGTACGTGAAATGTATCCAGGAAAAAAAATATTAGCAATTTTTCAACCGCATTTATTTAGTAGAACTAGGGATTTTGCGGATGATTTTGCAAAAAGTTTATCCCAGTTTGATGAGGTGATGCTACTTGATATTTATCCTGCAAGAGAATTACCTATTGAAGGGATAACCTCAGAATGGTTATTAAAAAAAATTACAAATCCAAATAAGCAGTTAACCAGTAAGATAGAGATGTTACATAAAATCCATAAAAGTAATGCACAAGTTTTACTGACTATTGGAGCTGGTGATATTGGGGAAGAAGTTAAACATATAAAAAAGGAATTTAGCGTTGCGAGTTAATTGGAACTACATAAAAATGATTGTATTGCTTGGGGCAGTAGCATTCTTATTTGCGTTTTCTACAAAAAGAAATGCAGTTAGAAAAGTGTCTGAGGTTGATATTCACTTTATAGGAGAAAATAACCTTTTTGTAACCCATGAGACTGTTAGTAAATTGTTAATACAAAATCAACGTACTGTTAAAAATTTGGCTAAAGAAACTTTAGATTTGAATCAATTAGAAAAGTCCCTTAATTCTAACCCTATGATTAAATCAGCTGAAGTGTATGTTACTGTAAATGGAGCAGTTAAGGCTGATATTAAACAAAAAACACCTATAGCAAGAGTGAGCACTAAGGAGTCTTATTATATTGATGATGATGGTTTTTATATGCCATTGTCAAGCAATTTTACGGCCAGAGTGCCTTTGGTTACTGGTTTTATAAAAAAGAATGATTTAAAAAATGTCTATACAGTTGCTAATAAAATTAAAGAGGATGAGTTTCTAATGAAAAATGTTATTGAAATTCATCAAGATTTTGACAATACCATTTATTTAAAACTACGTCAGTGTCAATTTGAAGTGAAACTTGGTAGTGTCAGTTCTCTGGATAAAAAAATCAATAACCTCAAAGCCTTCTATCAAAAAAACCTACATGATAAAACACTTAATAATTACAGTAAGGTCAACTTACAATTTGATAATCAGGTAGTATGTACCAAAACATAAACAATGGAGCATAATATAGCAGTAGGATTAGACATAGGTACCACAAAAATTGTGGCCATGATTGGACGTAAAAATGAATACGGTAAAGTAGAAATTCTAGGAATAGGAAAATCTAAAAGCCTTGGCGTTCATCGTGGTGTTGTAAATAACATTACTCAAACCATTCAATCTATACAACAGGCGGTTCAGGAAGCAGAAGCAGCTTCTGAAATTAAAATTGAAGGCGTAACCGTAGGTATTGCTGGTCAGCATATTCGTAGCCTTCAACATAGTGATTATATTACTAGAGCAAATTCTGATCTGGTTATTGATGAAAATGATATTGATAAACTGATCAATCAAGTCCATAAGCTGGTGATGCTTCCTGGTGAAGAAATTATTCATGTGTTACCACAGGAGTATAAAGTAGATGGTCAGGCAGAAATTAAGGAACCTATAGGTATGTATGGAGGCCGTTTAGAGGCTAATTTTCATGTAGTAGTTGGTCAAGTATCTTCTATTAGAAATATTGGTCGTTGTGTGCAAAGTGCCGGATTAAACTTGGAAGGTATCACTTTAGAGCCTCTGGCTTCAGCAAACGCTGTTTTAAGTCAAGAAGAGAAGGAGGCAGGAGTAGCCTTAATCGATATAGGCGGAGGAACTACAGATTTAGCCATTTTTAGAGATGGCATTATTCGTCATACTGCTGTAATACCATTTGGAGGTAACGTCATTACAGAAGACATAAAAGAAGGGTGTTCTATCATTGAAAAACAGGCAGAATTATTAAAAATAAAATTTGGTTCTGCGTGGCCAGGAGAAAACAAGGATAATGAAATTGTTTCCATTCCAGGGTTAAGAGGAAGAGAACCAAAAGAGATCACCTTAAAAAATCTTTCAAAAATTATACATGCTCGAGTAGTTGAGATTGTTGAACAGGTTTATGTAGAGATAAAAAATTACGGACACGAAGAGCAGAAGAAAAAATTAATTGCCGGAATTGTTCTAACGGGTGGCGGTAGCCAATTAAAGCACTTAAAACAGCTAGTTGAATACATTACAGGTATGGATACCAGAATAGGATATCCAAACGAGCATTTAGCGGGTGATAGTGATGAGGATGTAACCAGTCCGCTTTACGCAACAGCAGTTGGTTTGGTGCTTGATGGATTGAAACGTCATGAGCGAAAAAGAATGGAACAAATTGAAGAAAAAAAGAAAGATGATGCCAAACCTCAAGACATCATTGAAGAAAAACCAGTAAAAGAAAGAAGGTCTTTTCTTGATAAGTTGACTGAAAGGGTTAAAGACTTTTTAGATAACGCCGAATAGAAAAGAATAAAAAATTAGATTTAATCAACCATTGAATAACAAAAAGAAAATTTAGTATAAATACCAGTAAAACAGAATTTATGAGCAGCAAAAAAGAATTCGAAAGTATAGCATTTGATTTACCAAAAAATCAATCAAATGTGATTAAAGTTATTGGTGTTGGAGGCGGTGGCAGTAATGCTATCAATCACATGTTCCAACAAGGGATTAAAGGCGTAGACTTTTATATCTGTAATACAGATGCCCAAGCGCTTCAAAATAGTGGTGTTCCCAATAAAATTCAATTAGGTCTCAATTTAACTGAAGGCTTGGGTGCTGGAGCTAACCCAGATATAGGTGAGCAATCTGCATTAGAGAGTTTTGATGACATAACCAACATGTTAGACTCTAATACCAAGATGGTTTTTATCACTGCAGGAATGGGTGGTGGAACCGGAACTGGCGCTGCTCCTATTATTGCTAAAATGGCTAAGGATTTAGATATTTTAACAGTGGGAATAGTAACTATGCCATTTCAATTTGAAGGTAAAATGCGTATTGAACAAGCGCAAACAGGTATAGAAAACTTAAGATCTGTTGTTGATTCTTTAATTGTTATTAATAATAATAAACTTCGTGAAGTTTATGGAAATCTTGGATTTAAAGCTGGATTTTCAAAAGCTGATGAGGTATTGTCTACTGCTGCTCGTGGTATTGCTGAAGTTATTACTCATCACTATACTCAAAATATAGATTTACGTGATGCAAAAACCGTATTAAGTAATAGCGGAACGGCTATTATGGGGTCCGCCTTAGCGTCAGGACAAAATAGAGCTCAAGATGCGATAAGAAAAGCATTGGATTCACCGCTTCTAAATGATAACAAAATAACCGGAGCCAAAAATGTATTGCTGCTTATTGTGTCTGGTTCTCATGAAATTACCATTGATGAAATTGGTGAAATCAATGATCATATTCAAAATGAAGCTGGTCATGGTGCTAATATTATAATGGGTGTTGGTGAAGATGAATCTCTAGAAGAATCTATAGCAGTGACAATTATTGCCACAGGTTTTAATGTTGAACAACAAGATGAAATTTCAAATACCGAAGCTAAAAAAGTGGTTCATTCACTTGAAGATACTGAAATAAGTGCCAAATTAAAAGAGCCTGTTATCATTGCCCCAGTTATAGAAATGGAAAAAACGGAGCCTCCTGTATTTAGACATGTTTTAGAAGTTGATGATGCAATTGAAGAGCAACAAATTGAGAAAACTACCATAGACAATAAAACAGAAAATAAATTAGAAGAAATAGATTTAATTCCTACTTCTGAACTTATTAGAAACATTAAGGTGGTTTATGAAGAAGTTAAAGCTAATTTCCGAGAAGAAGACGATTTCATAATAAAACCGGTAACCAAAATGTCTGCTCCGGTTAATGTTATTGAAGAAGAAAATGAAGAAGAACAACAAATCACGCTGACTTTTGATTTACCTCTTTCGGATTCATATGTGGAAAAAAGCGAAGATGTTATTGAATACAAATTGGAAGATGAAGAGGAAGTTAAGAAAATACCAGTGAATGATTATGTTGAGCTTATTACGGTTAATGAAACTAATGAAACAGGAGATATTCGCTATGCATTAGATGATTATATTGAAATGGAATCTTCTATGAATAAGCAACAGCCAATTATTAAAGAAGAAATAATAGAAGGTTATGATCAAGAAATTGTTTTTGAGAAAAAGGTTATAACTCCTGCCCCAGCAAAAGAAACAGAAGAAGAGATTGATCCTGTTAATAGTCCAATATCTGACATGCTTAAAGAACGTGCAGCTGAGCGCAGAAGAAAAATGAAGGATTTTAATTATAAATTCAATAATGCCAAGATTGATGATATTGAAAAAGTTCCGGCTTATAAACGTCAAGGAGTCGATTTAAAAGAAGTTCAGCATTCCTCTGAGACCGATATGTCAAGAACAAGTATTGGATTGGATGATAATGATGAGATTCAATTAAGAAGTAATAATTCGTTTTTACACGATAATGTTGATTAAAAACACAAGGATTTAATTTAATCTATTTTTAAAAACCCCGGAAGTTTCCCTCAGCTTTTGGGGTTTTTATTATTTTAAAATTTTGTAACGCAGCAAATGATCTAATATTATTTTCTTAGTATCTTTGCAATCCATTAATTATTTATAAAGATGAGTTTACAACAAGATTTAATGACCGCAATGAAAATTGCAATGAAGGAGAAGAACACTACAGCTTTAACCGCACTACGATCAGTAAAATCTGCCATTTTATTAGCACAAACAGAAAGTGGTGCTGTTGCTGAGTTAACAGAAGAACAGGAGATTAAGATACTTCAAAAACAAGTTAAGCAACGTAAAGATAGTGCTGCTATATATTTAGAACAGGGACGAGAAGATTTAGCCTCTCCAGAATTAGCAGAAGCAGAGGTTATTAGTCAGTTTTTACCTGAAGCTATAAGCGAGGAGGACATAACAAAAGTAGTTGTTGATACCATTCAGAAGATTGGTGCTCAAGGCATGAAAGATATGGGTAAAGTTATGGGTATTGTGAATGGAGAATTGGCTGGAAAAGCAGATGGAAAAACCATATCAAACATTGTAAAAGCTCAATTAGCTTAGAATCTTTTTTTATTAAAAATAATTGGCTGCGTAGTTCAACTGGATAGAATATCAGATTTCGGCTCTGAGGGTTGGGGGTTCGAATCCCTTCGCGGTCACTGAACGGGACAAATTCTTAATATAAGGATTGTCTCGTTTTTTATTTCTCTCAAAACCCTTATTAATACTGGATATTTTTAAAAGTAGTGGATTAATATCAGCGGTTTGAACTTTTTTATTTTGAAAACCGAATTT
>DATCZQ010000161.1:0-4623 GCA_036525815.1 Yeosuana sp.
TGAATGTGATGCCATTTCGGCGGAATTACCAGAAGATTATGATGGTTTTTCTTCAGCATCAGAAACTGGTCGTGCCACCAAAGGTGCCGCTTTAGCATTAAAAGCACGTATGTTACTTTACGCAGCTAGCCCGTTACATAATACCGGGAATGATGTATCATTATGGATAAATGCAGCAACGGCAGCTAAATCTGTAATAGATTCAAATGTATACACATTAGAAAATAATTATTCAAACATCGTAAACAATTATACAAGTAATGAATTAATTTTTGAGCGTCGTGAGGGTAATTCAAATGGATTTGAAAGACGAAACTTTCCTGTAGGTTACGAAGGTGGTAATACCGGAACGTGTCCTACACAAAATCTGGTGGATGCTTACGAAATGCAAAGTACGGGACTGCCTATTACAGACCCTGCATCCGGATATGACCCAGCAGCCCCTTATGTGGGAAGAGACCCACGTTTGCAACAAACAATCATTGTTAATGGTTCTAGTTGGAAAGGACAAACTGTAGGGAGTTATATTGGCGGAACAAATGGACAACCTATTACCAATGCTACAAAAACGGGGTATTATCTTAAAAAGTACGTTATTGAAGCCATCAATCTGCTTCCTACAAATACAACAAGTAGAGAACATACCTGGGTGTTGTTCCGTTATGGCGAGACCCTTTTAAATTATGCTGAAGCCATGAACGAAGCTTATGGCCCAGAAAATGGCGCAGCTTTAGGGATGACGGCACTTGATGCGGTAAATGAGATAAGACAACGTGTTAATATGCCAAACTTTCCAGCTGGATTGAGTCAAGCAGCCTTTCGTGAAAAATTGCGTAATGAGCGTATGGTAGAACTGGCTTTTGAAGATCATCGTTTTTGGGACATTCGTCGTTGGAAGATTGGGCAACAAACCACAAGTATTTTCCAGATGGAGATTACACCCGCTGCTGTTGGTGGCTTTGTTTTTGAAAAGAAATTACTTGAAACCAGAGCTTTTGAAGACCGTATGAACTTATATCCTATACCACAAGCTGAACTTAACAAGAACTTAAATTTAAACCAAAATACCGGCTGGTAATAAACTAAAAAAGAAAGAAAACAATGAAAAATATAATTGGAATGATTTTCGTTTGTGCAGTTATTTTTACGTCATGCGAAAGAAAGTTTGATCTTGGCGAATTTAATTATGAAGAAATCGAAGCTCCAGTAATAGCGCCACTTAATCCAGATGCTGAAGCTACAGGAAAAAGAGGTATGGGAGGTTATACAAATGGCGATTGGCAAGCATTGTATTTAAAATTAAAGCCACATTGGTATTACAACTGGGGGTCAACTTGGGTGGATGATAAACCAAGCAACTTAGAATTTGTACCCATGAAATGGGGAAAATGGGGTGATATTGATGTTTTTGTGGCAAATATGAAGGTTTTAAAAGAAGCAGGTAAAATTCATTATCTCCTTGGTTTTAATGAGCCAGATGGTGTTGAGCAAGCTAATATGACAGTGGATCAGGCTATCGCACTTTGGCCTAAACTTGAAGAAGTAGGCTTGCCGTTAGGTAGTCCTGCTTGTGTGAATCCAACAGGGACATGGATTACTGAATTTATGCAAAAAGCTAGTGAAAAAGGGCTTAGAGTTGATTTCATGACTGTGCACTGGTATGGTGGTGCCAGTGCGTCTAGCTTTATTAGTAGGCTGTATGACACTTATAACCAATTCGGAAAACCAATTTGGGTTACAGAATTTGCACCTGCAGACTGGACTGCCGCAACCCCTGCAGATAACAAATTCACCCCTGCACAAGTGTTAAACTTTATGAAAGAGGCTTTACCACAATTGGAAGCACTTGATTTTGTTCATCGCTATACATGGTTTGCTTTTAGTCAAACCTCAGCAGTTGGAACATCTTCTGCGCTATTTGATGCTGATAGAAACTTAACCCCTTTAGGAGAGTATTATGCCAGTTTCAAACCCAATTTTAATATTGGAGTAACAAATTAAAAATACATCATGCAACTTTCATAATTGAAAAATTATGAAAGTTGCTAAATTAAATCGCTTTTGAAGTTGGATTTAATGACTATAAATATTTTACAAAATCTTTTAAAAAACAGTGTAACTGCTTTCCCTTCAGGTTTAGGTCAAGCAGCGTTTCGTTAGAAACTCCTTAACGAGCGTATGGTAGAACTGCTTTTGAAGACCATCGTTTCTGGGACATTCGTCATTGGAAGATTGAGCAACAAACCACAAGTATTTTCCAGATGGAGATTACACCCGCTGCTGTTGGTGGCTTTGTTTTTGAAAAGAAATTACTTGAAACCAGAGCTTTTGAAGACCGTATGAACTTATATCCCATACCACAAGCAGAACTTAACAAGAACTAAAACTTAACCCAAAATACCGGCTGGTAATAAACTAAGAAAGAAAACTATGAAAAATATAATTGGAATGATTTTCGTTTGTGCAGTTATTTTTACGTCATGCGAAAGGAAATTTGATCTTGGCGAATTTAATTATGATGACATGGAGGCTCCAGAAATAGCCCCTATTAGTCCTGATGCCGTGGCAAGAGGAAAAAAGGGTGCTTGTTTTACACTAAACGGTAATAATTTTCCGAAATTATCAAGCTTAAAAATTCACTGGTTTTATACCTGGGGAGCTGGACGGGATGGTACAGTCTATGACATTAAACCAGAATATACTGAATTTGTACCGATGCAATGGGGTAAGTGGTGGTTAGATGCAAATATTGCTGCCTATAAAGTTTTTAAGGATGCAGGTAAAATGCACTACCTCCTTGGGTTTAACGAACCAGATGGCGTTGAGCAGGCAAATATGACTGTAGATCAAGCCATTGATCGCTGGCCTAAACTTGAAGAAGTAGGCGTGCCTTTAGGAAGCCCTGCAACAGTTGATCCTACTAACGATTGGATGAAAGAATTCATGCAAAGGGCTGCTCAAAATAACCTTAGAGTAGATTTTGTTACCGTGCATTCATATCGTGGTGCTAGTGCAACGAGCTTCATTAATATGTTAAAGGAAACCTACAACTTATACGGAAAACCTATTTGGATTACAGAATTCGCTGTGGCAGACTGGCAAGCTGAAACACCAGAAGACAATAAATATAGTCCAGAAAAAGTGCTTAACTTTATGAAAGAGCTTTTACCACAATTAGAAGCACTGGATTTTGTGCACCGTTACTCATGGTTTTCATTTAAGCAAAGTAATGCTCATGGAACATCTTCTGCCCTTTTTGATTTGGATGGAAACATGACACCACTAGGGGAATATTATGCCAATTTTGAGCCTAACAACGACCTAGGCCCAGGTAAGGATTAAAATAAATAAAGCAACTTTCATAATTGAGAAATTATGAAAGTTGCTAAATTAAATCGCTTTTGAAGTTGGATTTAATGACTATAAATTTTTTACAAAAACTTTTAAAAAGCAGTTTAACTGCTTGCCATCCAAATACACCAATCTCATTAATAAAAATTAGGTTAACTATGGGTTTTAGGCATAATTGATTTATTTATACCCCTTATTGCTCTATTTACCCTTCTGTAACTTTTTATTGTTTTTTATCTTTGTTTAAGATAACTTATTTTTAGTAAAATATTATAAACAAATATGGATAACATATCCCTCAATTTAAAATCAATAAACGTTTTTATCCTATAACTTTCATAATTAAATATTGTGAGAGATGTATTTATTATTACAAATATTATTTATTAACTATTTAAATTTAAACAATTATGAAAACAAAATTACTTTTAACTGCCATTTTAATGGCTTTTGTAGGAGCTTTAAATGCTCAGAATTTACTTTTGAATGGAGACTTTGAAACACCGGGTGCAGCCAGCAACACCTTTGAAAGTTGGTTTACGTCTACAGCCAATGAGGTAAGAACGCAAACGTATAATCCAGCTGATGATAGAACAATCGATCAAACAACGTGTGTTCGCCTCTCAGCTGTAAATAATTATTCTGAATTAAAGCAAACGGTTACGGTAGTGTCCGGGGTGACTTATGATATCACTTATTCAGGGCGTGCGCAAGCAGGAGCTGCAAACGGAACTGGCAATTCAGGACAAGTATTATATTGTGAGGTGATAGAGGATGGAGGTGCTACAGTTGCCATTAGTAATATTGCTACAGATGTAAATACCACGCTTACGACAGCATATACTGTTCCTGCTGGAATAACTTCCATAACAATTAAATTATATAAAAATTCAGGAATTGCTTTTTTTGATAATGTTAGCATCACAGAGAGCACACTAGGTATTGATGATTTAAAGCAATTTAGCTTTAGCTCATACCCAAATCCAGCAACCGAATATATCAATCTTTTAGCATCCAAAACCATCGATAAAATAGAGATTTACAGCATTCTTGGTCAACAAGTAAAGCATGTAAGCCTAAATAAAACACAAAGCAGCATTGATGTATCAAGTCTATCAAATGGTATTTACATAGTAAAAGCCTTTATTGAAGATGCTGTGGGTACTTATAAATTTATAAAAGAATAGAGTTAATTAATAGCAGTTTGAGTTAGTCGTAAATTACAGGTGTAGACTTATGTTCATTAAGGTATACCTGTTTTTTATTGACTAG
>DATCZQ010000162.1:0-21050 GCA_036525815.1 Yeosuana sp.
TCCCTTATTTTAGAAGGTAGTGTTCGTGAAAATGAAGACACTATCATGATTTCTGTAAGACTTACCAATACCGAAAACGGAAATATACTCCTGTCTGAATCTTATTCAGATGATATACATAATATTTTCGGTTTGCAATCAAATATTTCTATTGATATTGCTAAAAAAATAGACGCCAAATTATCGCTTAATGGGAATAAACTCCTAAATAGAAAAAAAATTAATCCAATGGCTTATGAAACCTATCTAAAAGGAAGATCACAATTTATTAATGGGCCATTAAATATGAATGAAGGCGAAATATTTAGGGCAAAAAATTATTTCGAATCCGCAGTTCAACAGGATACTACTTTCGTCGAGGCCTATGCATATCTCGCTCTTACTTATTATAATTTGGCAGACTGGGCATTAGATCGAGATGAAAAATCAAAAATTAAAATAGCGCTTGATTCAGCAGAAATACTTGCTAAAAGGGCTTTATTTCTTGATTCTCTGAGTTCAGGAGCACATTTGGCTATGGGGAGCTTCTACTTCCATCAATATAATTGGTTGGAAGCTGAAAAAGCAAAAAGAAAGGCTGTTGAATTAAATCCAGGTGGGACAGAAGAAAAATTTATACTGGCCTCCTTTTTAGGCCAATTTGGACAAGTTGACGAGGCACTGAGGCTGGATGAAGAAGCTTTAAAACTAGATCCTCTAGATGTCAATAGCAAAATTAAATATGCCCGCGATTTGTATCGTGCTAGACAATATGATAAAGGGATAGAACAATGCAATCTTATTCTTAAGGAAGAGCCAAATTCAATTGGAGCCTTACAGTTCCAATATCTTTGCTATTCAGGCAAAAAACAATTTCAGGAAGCCGGAAAAACTTGGGCAAAAATTTTAGAATTAAAAGGCGAAAATAAATTTGCAGAAATCTATAAGACTTTTGAATATAAAACGGCCATAAAGAAAGCACTTTTATATATTAATGATTCCATTTCATTAGGGGTTATTCATCCTATTGAAATGTCAATGTTCTACGCAGAACTTGAAGATAAAGACAAAACATTTAAGTATTTAAATTTAGCATATGAAAATCGTTTACCTCAAATCAGTTATTTGAGTCAACATCAGTTTGATTTCATAAGAGATGACCCCAGTTATTTAGATCTTTATAAAAAAGCAGGTTTTAAAGCTTATTACGAAAATAAAAGATAATTTAAATCTAATTTTTATATGTGTTGAATTACTCCATAAGAGCATTTCAAATTATTTATATTATTTAGATTTGATCATAACGAACCCAAAATAAAGGAATTCATATCCAAATTATAAATACTTCGATGGCTTTGATATGCCAATGCAACCTCCCCTTTTTTTATGACCAATAATTGAGACGATTCATGTCAACTTCACACACTTTTAAAAGATGTCTTAAGAAAAATACCCAATTTATTAATGGGCCATTAAACATAAATAAAGGTAAAATATTGAGGACGAATAATTAATAAAAAACATTAAACACTACTCGGTATGTGCTTAAAAATTAAATAAAATTCATAAGCTTAACAAGTACATCAAATATTAATTAGATTTACCAAAATCAATCATTTTCCCCAAAAAGAATGTCTAAAGAAAATTTACGAAAAGATAAAACTTGTTTAAACTGCCAACATAAAGTAGAGAAACGCTTTTGTCCTAACTGCGGGCAAGAAAATTCAGAAATAACCAAATCGTTTCACCACCTATTTCTTCATTTTTTTAAAGACTTTACTCATTATGATAGTTCTTTCTGGAAAACCATTTTTTATTTATTCTTTAAACCTGCCGCTTTAACTAAAGAATATTTATCAGGCAGGCGTTTGTCCTTTTTAGCCCCCATACGTTTATATATTTTTATAAGTTTTATTACCTTTTTCTTGATTTCATTATTCCCCAATAAAACTATAGAAATTAGTAAAGAACCTCAAGAAACTTTAAAAAATAAAGTTGTACTTCCTTCTATAGATTCTTTACATATTAAAGAAAAAAGTATAGATGGATTAACTCGAGTGGGTCTGCTTTCGCAACAAAATAATGATACAATTAAAAAAATATTAAATCAAACTAAAGGAACTGATAAAAAAGAAGTAGCTGATTTTGGATATGAATCTATCACAGAATTAGACTCCATTCAAAAACATACCAGTGAAGAAAAAAAAGTAGGTCCAACTGAATATTGGTTTCTTAAAAAATGGCTTGTTGTGAAGCAAGAAAATACAAATGAGCAAATTAGAGAAAAATTCATTCTTTCTTTTACTCATAATTTACCAAAAGTATTGTTCCTGTATATGCCCGTTTTCGCATTTATATTATGGCTTTTTCACAATAAGAAAAAATGGTATTATTTTGATCACAGTATTTTTACCCTTCATTATTTCTCCTTTATACTTTTGCTCATTTTAATATTATTTTTTATAGATAAACTTATCCCATTATTAGGCAAAAACCCTGTAGTTGACTGGATCAATTTTAGTTTAAAATCTGCAGGAGTGTTTTGGATGATTTATTATTATTTCCCTGCACATCGCCGTTTATACGAACAGCCCATTGTGAAATCCTTTTTTAAAAGTATTACAATAATCATCATTAATCTGCTAATTATAACACTATTAACTGTGGTTTTTGCACTATTTACCTATATAAATATCCATTAACCTACTAAAAAACTTAATTTCTTCAAATTACGGAGAGACCAAACTACTTGAAGAAATATAATTAAATCCATATCGTTCATTTCACCATATGAATTATTAGCAATTGCTACTCCACTTTTTTATCACCAGTCATTGTGGTGACTCATGAAACATTTGAGTTTATTCTTAAATTAAAAATCAAGGCAGATAATTATATTAACTCTCTATAAATTGCGTGTAGTGCTGGTAACGTTCAAAAATCTGGAGTACATAATTATAAGGTTCTATACCGCGTACATAGCCATATTTTACAACAGGATCGTTATAATTTTCAGGTAAGCTTAGATCTAAAATAATGTCTTCTACGTTATCATCCCAAATATTGGCATTTAACCCTCTTTTTTTAGCCAGGTTTTGCGCATCCTTTACATGGTATAAGCCACAATTATATGACGCCAAAGTAAATTTTGTCCGTTGAATTGAATCTGTAATATGTTCAAAACTTTTCCATAATTGTTTCAAGTATTTTGTACCACCTTTTATACTCTGATCTGGATCTGCTCTATTTGTTATACCTAATTCTTCAGCAGTATCTGGCATTAATTGCATTAATCCTGAGGCCTTAGCCCATGAACTCACCCTTGGATCGAACTTTGATTCTTGATAAATTTGAGAAGCTACTAGTCGCCAATCCCAATTTAAAGTTTTTGTATACTTTTTTATTAAATCATCATAAGGGCTTATTTGTTGTTTATTTAAACTATAAAAATCACTTTTTATTCGTCTTCTATAGAATTTCTTGTTTTTGAAATACTTATTGTATATAACATTAAAGTCTATTTGTCTTTTTAGTTCTTCTAACCAGCTATTTGTAGCTTCAATTAACTCTTTAGAGTTATGCCTTGCAGCCCAAGCTATTCTTTGAGAAAAACTAACAGGAACATTTACATCTAAAATTGGATAATACGTTTCCATAATACTGGCAATGTTGTTTTCTGCAATGGTATATTTAATGTCTCCTTCGGCAACTTTTTCAATTATTTCATCTGTAGACATTTCAACGGGCAGTATATTTACATGTATTGTTCCTCCTAGTTCTTCAGATAAATTATATATTCTTTCTTTAGAAGAAGACAGGTCTCTAACAGAAATTGTATCTCCTAATAAATCTATGGGGTCATGCACTAATGATTTTTCTAACTTACCCCAATTCATATTCTGCCAATTAGCAGGTTTTTTTTGTACTAAAACTTGCTTAGTTAAATACAAATGATCCGTAAAAGAAACTTGTTCTTTTCTATCGGTGGTAATCGCTAAACCATGAGCTACAATATCGCCTTCTCCATTATTTAATTTTTCAAAAAGCTCATTTACATTTTTTACCACTATTATCTCTAGAGTGACATCTAAATACTTAGCAAATCGTTCTAGTAATTCAAATTCATATCCCATAGGACGTCCTTTATATAGATAATAAGTAGTCCCACTATATAACATTAAAGCACGTAAAGTTCCGGATGCTTTAATTTGCTCTAAATCCCATTCTTTGCTGGGTTTAACAACTTCACTTTTGCTAATGGAATCTTTTTCACAGCAAAAAAGAAGAAACAAAACTAAGTACACCAGTTTTAAACTTATATTTAAACCAAATTTCTTCTTCATTAAAATTTTATTGATAAACCCTGATGTAATCAACCACCATAGCACTTTCTTCAAAAGAAGGATCAATATCTGACTCGATAGCTATATTAAGCAATAAATATTGATCAGTTGTAAATGGCCAAGTTTCTGAATCTCTTACAGAAGGTTCATATACATAATGAACAACGTCATCAACACTAAATTCCATTTTTTCTTCAGACCAATCAAGGCTATACGTATGAAATTGATGGGAGACATTTTCTAAAACCTGACCTCCAATATTCACGACATCATCACCGGCACTATAGGCTGTATGCACAGCACTTTGCACATGATTTTGTTTTTTTCCCCAATGCTCTAAGATATCAACTTCACCACAAACTGGCCAATACGTAGTTCCAAAACCTTGTTTTTGCCAATAAGCACCAGGTTCATCTATGTTTTTATTAAGCATCCATATAGCAGGCCAAGTACCAAAGCCAGTCGGTAATTTTGCTCGTACTTCCACACGTCCATAAGTAAACGCAAATTTTGAATTTAATCTAGCCGAGGTATACTCTTTAATTTCTCCCTGATCATTAAATATTTCTTTCTTAGCAACAATATTTAAAAAACCATCTTTTACATATGAATTTTCAGTTCGGTTTGTATAATGATTTACCAAACCACCATACCAATCACCACCGGCTGGCAATTGCGTTTGAAGAAACCATTTTTCTGAATTAATTGGGCCATCATCATTAAACTCATCAGACCAAATTAGTTTATTAAATTGTGTACTTGACTTACTTTTTGAATTCCCGCAATTAGTTGTTGAAAAGGAAACAAATAGCAATAATATTAAGGTAAAAATTCTCATATACAGCAGATTAAAAAAAAACAACCTTCTAAATATACAGTATCTGTAATATTAAAAAAAATAAAACACCTATTAAAACCTTATATGAATTGAGCTAAATTAATATTGTTAATAGCTCCGTGACTTGAATGTGCCACGACTACCCCATTTTTTACAATCAATAATTGAGGTGACTCATGAAACACATTAAATTGAGAAGCAATTTCATAAGAAACATCTCTGTAAGCTATTAAATCAAGAAAATATAGATCCATATCATTTTCTGAAAAGATATAATCTCGTTCAAATTGTTTCAAAACCATTCTACTGGTACCACAACGTGTGGAATGCTTAAAAATAATTTGCGTTTTGGTGGATGAATTATCCTTTATATCATCTAATTGATTTATTATATTTAGAGGTATCCAATGTAATTGCTTTTTATCTACTACTTCAGATGAACTGTTAAATAGCTTGTCAAATAATCCCATATTTTGTATCTTATAACAAGGTTTGTCGGTGGCTCTTATATAATCTTACAAACTGCCTTAAAGTCACACTATCATTGACTTTGACTGACGTTTTGTCTTCTAAACTATGTTGGTAAGATTATTGAACAAATCTATTAAAAAGAAAAAAATAAAAAAGATATGAACCTTAATAATTTTACAATAAAATCACAAGAAGCTATTCAGCAAGCACAACAACTTGCCCAAAGTTTCGGTCATCAGCAAATAGAAAATGAGCATATTTTTAAAGCCATTTTTGAAGTTGATGAAAACGTCCTACCATTTATTTTAAAAAAATTAAATGTCAATATTAGTATTTTAGAGCAAGCCCTTGACAAACAGATTCAAAGTTATTCAAAAGTTACTGGAGGGGATATTATTTTTTCAAGAGAAGCGGGCAAAACATTAAATGAAGCCTCCATCATTGCCAAAAAAATGAAAGATGAATTTGTTTCAATTGAGCATTTAATTCTGGCTGTTTTTAAATCAAATAGCAAAATTGCACAAATGCTGAAAGATCAAGGTGTTACTGAAAAAACCTTACAAGCCGCTATTGATGAAATACGTCAAGGTGAAAATGTGACTTCTCAAAGTCAGGAAGAAACATATAATGCCCTTAATAAATATGCTAAAAATTTAAATCAACTTGCAAAAGATGGTAAGTTAGATCCTGTTATTGGTAGAGATGAAGAAATACGTAGAATTCTACAAATCTTATCGCGTAGAACCAAAAATAACCCGATTTTAGTTGGTGAACCAGGTACGGGTAAAACCGCTATTGCTGAAGGTTTAGCTCATAGAATTGTTGACGGAGATATTCCAGAAAATTTAAGAGACAAGCAAATTTTTGCTTTGGATATGGGTGCCTTAATTGCCGGTGCCAAATATAAAGGTGAGTTTGAAGAGCGTTTAAAAGCCGTCATCAAAGAAGTAACTAATAGCGAAGGTGATATTGTGCTCTTTATTGATGAAATACATACCCTAGTAGGTGCTGGTGGTGGTCAAGGAGCCATGGATGCAGCTAATATTTTAAAACCAGCCTTAGCAAGAGGTGAATTAAGAGCTATTGGAGCCACTACTTTAGATGAATATCAAAAATATTTTGAAAAAGATAAAGCATTAGAACGTCGTTTTCAAAAAGTGATGGTTTATGAACCAGATACTGAAAGTGCCATTTCCATATTACGTGGTATTAAAGAAAAATATGAAACACATCATAAAGTCAGAATTAAAGATGAGGCTATTATTGGTGCTGTGGAATTATCTCAACGTTATATAACCAATAGATTCCTGCCGGATAAAGCCATTGACTTAATGGATGAGGCTGCCTCAAAATTGCGTATGGAAATCAATTCTAAACCTGAAGAATTAGATGTTTTGGATAGAAAGATCATGCAACTGGAGATTGAAATTGAAGCCATTAAACGCGAGAAAGATGAAGTGAAATTAAAAGTTTTGCGTTCAGATTTAGCAAACATTAAAGAAGAGCGAAATGAACTTAATGCTAAATGGAAAAGCGAAAAAGAGGTCGTTGACAATATTCAAACCATTAAACTTAACATTGAAAACTTCAAATTAGAAGCCGAACGTGCTGAGAGAGATGGTGATTATGGTAAAGTAGCGGAATTACGTTATGGCAAAATAAAGGATGCTCAAGAAAAATTAGAGAAACTTCAAAAAGAACTGCAAGAAAATCAATCTGGAAGTTCTCTTATAAAAGAAGAAGTTACCTATGATGATATTGCAGAAGTAGTTGCTAAATGGACCGGTATTCCTGTGGTTAAAATGCTTCAAAGTGAAAGAGAAAAATTATTAAAGCTTGAAGACGAATTACATAAACGTGTCATTGGCCAGAATGAAGCCATCATAGCTGTTAGTGATGCCGTAAGAAGAAGTAGGGCTGGCTTACAAAACCCTCAAAAACCAATAGGAACTTTCTTGTTTTTGGGAACTACAGGCGTTGGTAAAACAGAGTTAGCAAAAACTTTGGCCGAGTATTTGTTTGATGATGAAAATGCCATGACAAGAATTGATATGAGTGAATATCAAGAACGTCATGCGGTAAGCAGATTAGTAGGTGCGCCTCCAGGATATATTGGATATGAAGAAGGTGGTCAATTAACAGAAGCTGTTAGAAGAAAACCATATTCCGTTATTCTATTGGATGAAATTGAAAAAGCACATCCTGATACCTTTAATATTTTATTGCAGGTTTTAGATGAAGGAAGATTAACTGATAATAAAGGTAGAGTCGCAGATTTTAAAAACACTATCATTATTATGACCTCCAATTTAGGAAGTCATTTGATACAGGAACGATTTGAATCTACAAAAAACCTGGATTCTGCTATTGAAGCTGCAAAAATTGACGTTTTAGGTTTATTGAAACAAACCGTAAGACCTGAGTTCTTGAATAGAATAGATGATACTATTATGTTTACGCCTCTAACAAAAGAAAATATTGCTGAAATTGTAGGCTTACAAATAAAAGGCATTACAAAAATGATTGCAAAGCAAGGCATTACATTTGATGCCACATCTGAAGCTATTAAATATTTAGCAACAAAGGGATACAATCCAGAATATGGAGCACGACCTGTAAAACGTGTTATTCAAAAAGAAGTTTTAAATGCATTGAGTAGAGAAATTTTATCAGGAAAAGTGACTACAGATAGCATCATACTATTAGATGCTTTTGATGATACTTTAGTTTTTAGAAATCAAGGAAACCTTGTTACCGAAGAATTCTAAAAATTGTAACAAAAGCGGTATTGAACCGTCTTTATATTGGTTGGTTAGTTAAAAAGCAATGTGAATCAATTCTTTAGTTTAATTTAAAGAGATGAACATTGCTTTTTTTTATATATATTTTTTTTTGAATAAATAAATAAAAACAATAAAAAAACATTTTTTTCAAGCTCTATATCGATTATTTTATTAAATTTGTTTTGTCGATTAAATCGCCCCTTTCATCGAATAATTAATTTGACAAATCCCTCTTAAATTTTATCGTTTTTATTAAATTTAAAAAACCTACTTATGACGGATATCAATGCATTCCTTGATTTTACACAATTAAATTCAATTACAACTCATCATGATATTGTAAACTTGTGCAATGAAGCACTTCAAAATAATTATCATGCCATTTGTGTTAACAGTTGTTATGTGCAGCTAGCCAAACAATTATTAAATAAATCCTCGGTAAAAATCTGTTCAACTGTTAGTTTCCCATTAGGTGCCATGTCAACACAAGCCAAAGCTTTTGAGGCCAGAAAAGCAATAGAACAAGGTGCTGACGAAATTGAAATGGTTTTAAATATTGGTTCATTAAAAAGCAAAAGTTATTTATCACTTTTGAAAGACATTATTGATGTGAAATTGGCTATAAATGGAAAAACTTTAAAAGTTATCATTGAAATTAGTCAACTCAATAAGAACGAAATTATTAAAGCCTGCGAAATTTGTATGGATGCAAAAGTTGATTATATCAAAACTTCAACTGGATTTTCAAATAGCGGAGCCACATTCACAGCTGTAAAAATCATCAAAAAAACAGTGAAAGATCATGTGAAGATTGTTGCATCTGGTGGTATACAAGATTATGAAACGGCTTTAAAGTATCTGCAAATAGGTGCTGACAGAATTGGCGCATCACAAGAAATTAAAATGACCAAAGCCCAGTTTTCTGCAGATCTTTATTCAAAAATGGAACGCTAGACCAGAAAATTCTTTTGTAATAAAATAATTCCTCGTTCAAATTATTAATTTAAGCTATTGTTGTATCTTTATAAACCTGTTTTATATATAAAAACACCAAGCTAAATGCATCTTAATACCTATATTGACCATACACTTCTTAAACCAACCGCCAGCAAAAATGAGATTATAAAACTTTGTGATGAGGCCATCGCGTATGAGTTCTTTTCTGTTTGTGTTAATAGTTGTTATGTCTCTTTAGCAAAACAACATTTAAAAAACACCAAGGTAAAAGTTTGCAGTGTTATTGGTTTTCCCTTAGGAGCCATGTCCACTCAAGCTAAAGTAAATGAAGCAAAAAAAGCTTTAGATGACGGTGCTGATGAAATCGACATGGTGATGAATCTTGGTTATTTAAAAAGTCAAGACTTTGACAATGTATGGAAAGATATAGAAGCCGTTAAGCGTATTATGCCTTTTAATACTTTAAAAGTTATTTTAGAAACTTGTTATCTCGAAGAAGATGAAATTTTGAAAGCTAGTGAACTCGCTATTAAAGGTGGAGCTGATTTTATAAAAACATCTACTGGTTTTGGAACCAGAGGCGCCTCATTTGATGACATTAAACTCATGAAACGTGTTGCTAAAGATATAACAAAAATAAAAGCTTCTGGCGGCATTAAAGACGCCAAAACAGCCATAGACTATATCAATTTAGGAGTTCAAAGACTAGGAACTTCTTCTGGAATTGCTATCCTTAAAGGCAGCATTTCTAAGTCAAATTATTAATCAAATAAACTGTTATAATAATCTAATGAGTGTACATATAGAGGCTAAAAAAGGCGAGATTGCTGAAACCATTTTACTTCCTGGTGATCCGTTAAGAGCAAAATGGATTGCTGAAACATTTTTGGAAAACCCTGTTTGTTTTAATAAAATCAGAGGCATGTTGGGCTATACAGGTACTTATAATGATAAACGTATTTCTGTCATGGGTACAGGCATGGGTGTGCCAAGCATTTCAATTTACGCACATGAACTTATTACAGAGTATGGGGTCAAAAACTTAATTCGTGTAGGAAGTGCCGGTTCCTACCAAGCACATGTAAAAATAAGAGACATCGTATTAGCGATGGCTGCTTCGTCAAATTCAGGTATTAACGAACTTAGATTTGGAGGCGCTGACTTTGCTCCAACAGCAAACTTTGAGTTGTTTGAAAAAGCGATTCATGCCGCTAAAGCAAAAAACATTCAAATTAAAGCCGGTAATATTTTTACCTCTGATGAATTTTATGCGGATGATTTCGAGTCCTATAAAAAATGGTCCAAATTTGGGGTCCTTTGTGTAGAAATGGAAAGTGCTGGTTTATATACCGTTGCGGCTAAACATAATGTGCGCGCTTTGAGTATTTTAACTATTTCAGATTCTTTGGTAACCGGAGAACGCACTTCCAGCAGTGATAGGGAAACCACTTTTAAAGATATGATTGAAATTGCCCTTGAATTGGCCTAATTTAAATGATTGCCATTTCAGAGAATATTCAGCTAGTTGAAATAACCATTAATGACCATAAAAAATTAATGGATCTTGCTTTTAAAATATACCCTTCAGAATACCTACATCTTTGGGAGAATAATGATTATAATTGGTATTTAAACAGATGTTATGGTGTAGAAAATTTCAAGGAAGAACTTTCTGAAGTGCATTCAAATTACTATTTCGTATTATATAACTCAAAAGTTGAGGGCCTTATCAGGTTTGTTTATAATAAACCTCCTGATGAGTTAACAGATACATTCGGAACCTATTTACATAGAATTTATTTAAGTCAAGAATCTCAAGGCACTGGCATTGCTCAGCAATTATTGCATTGGATTGAACAAAAATCCAAAGAAAATGGCATGGGATATATTTGGCTTGAAGCGATGGATACCAAGGAAAGAGCAATTCAGTTTTACCAAAAAAGCGGATTTAAAATTCTATCAACGAGGAGGTTGAATTTTGAATTAATGCTTCACCACTATAGAGGAATGTATATTATGCATAAAAATATATCATAATTTTCCTTACATTGACATCATAAATCAAACTTCATTTAAATAACCAAGCCATTTTTATGAAATATCTTTCTCTAATTATTCTTTCGATGCTCATATTTATATCTTGCGAAAACAAAGAAAATGCAGATAAAATTGAAGTAAGCCAAAAGACCTCAACCTATTATTTTATTAGGCATGCAGAAAAAGACAGAAGTGATTCCGCTAATGAAAACCCACACCTTACAAATATTGGAAAACAAAGAGCTGAGCATTGGAATGAGGTATTTAAAAATATTAATTTTGATGCGGTATATTCAACTAATTATAACAGAACAATAGAAACAGCGCAGCCTACCGCCTCAAAAAACAAGCTTGACCTTGTTTTATATGATCCAAAAACCATTGATATTTCAAAATTTTTAAAAGATACCGAAGGAATAACCATTTTATTTGTTGGTCACAGCAATACAACTCCAAATTTTGTAAATAGCCTCTTAGGAAGTAAAAAATATCTCGATATTGATGACTCAAACAATTCTAATTTATACATTGTCACTGTTTTTGGAGACCATATGGCAGATCATCTTCTATATATCAACCAATAATTATTTTTTTTAGGTTATTAATTGGAACTTTATTTTCTGTCCCACATATTTTTGAGATAATATATCCATAGATTTTTCTTCAAGTTGAAATATTCGTGGGTAGCCACCAGTAGTTTGACAATCTCTCATAAGAATAATAAGATTTCCGGCAGGTGTTAGTTGAACAGTTCCCGGCATGACCAAAGAGGTTAAAATGGGTTCTAATTTATTTTCAACTTTTTCTTCCAATTGATAAGCCATTCTATTATTGTTTTTAGAAACGGTCAAATCACTTGACAACAGTTGCTCTATTTGAGAGTCAAAAAGTTGATCAAACTCAGGTCCTTTAAAAACATTTATAATTTTAGTTTCGAAAAAACTATCATCCCATTTAATCGAAGCATGCTTCTTAATAAATCCATGTGAGGGTTCAGAAACAATATCCAATTTATCATTCTTATGTATTTTAAATTGCCTTGTAATACTTTGATACATACTTCTGCTATGCATTACACTTTCAGTCTTAAAGCCTCCTAAAACGGACAAATAACTTCTATAGCCATACTTAAGTTTTCCAAAAGACAAAGTATCTCCTTTAACAATTTTTTGGACAACATTTATTTTAACGGGAGTTCCATTTAAACTTGGTGATACGTCTGCACCGGTAATACAAATAGCGGTATTACACTGAAACTTCAGTATAGGTCCTGTCATAGTAATCTCTATAACAGCATCAGTAATATCATTTCCTAATAAATTATTAGCTTTTGAGGCAGAGAAAACATCCATAACTCCAGAAATCGGGACAGCATATTGCTGATAACCCAAACGCCCTAAATCTTGAATAGAATCATAAAAGCCCGCTTTTAAAACTTCAAGCATCAATCACCTCACTTTCCATTTGATAAACACCCGCATCTACAAGTATTTTGATGTTTTCATGGTCCTTCAGTGTTATAGGAAAAAAAATGATCTGATCGCCAGGTTTTGAGAAACAAGGTATATCTTCAGAAATATCAAAAAAAGAAATTGGCGAATTCCCAATAATATTCCATCCACCTGGGCTTTCATTTGGATATACTCCAGTCTGGTTTCCACCTATAGCCACGGATCCCTGTTCCACTTTTAATCGAGGTGTTCCCTTTCTAGGAACAAATAAGTTTTCATCTAAGCCACCTAAATATAAAAATCCAGGTAAAAACCCTATAAAATAAACCGTGTAAATTGCTTGAGAATGACGCTTGATTATTTCATCAATAGAAAGTTCTTTCTCCAATGAAATAGCTTCCAAATCAATCCCAAAAAAAGCATCATAACAAACAGGAATTCTCCATAGTTTTGACACAATGTCATGTCTTAAATCTAACGATCCATACAACTTTTTTAATAATTTCACATCATTTTCAAAATTCCTACAAATAGAATCATAAATAATTAATAACGAGTTATATGCTGATTTTAATTCAACTACTTGTTTAATCTTTTTTTTATAAATTTGATCTTTGAAATGAATAATATCCTTTAGAATATTTTTATCTATCATTGCTGGCCATTCTATTAAAATAGCGCGTTCTCCAAACTGTTTATAAGAAAGATTATAAGCCATGAATTACTTTATTAGGATACCCTTTTCTAGCATCCTTTTACTTAAATATTGAATCAGATCTACAGCTTTTGGATTATCTCCATGAATACAAAATGTATCAGCTAGAATTTTAATTTCTGAACCACTAATTGTCTTAACTTTTTGAGAACTAATCATTCTAAAAACATGGTAGAACATCTGCTCAGACTCATATATCAAGGCGTTGTTTTGATTTCTTAAAACCAGCGTACCATCCTCATTATAATTTCTATCAGCAAAGGCTTCATACCTTATTGGAATATTATTTTCAATAGCCATTTTTTCAATGATTGAATTAAAAGGTACATATAGTTTAACAGGTAAGATGAAATTTTTCATTACCTCAATGATAACTGATGCCTTTTTTTCATCAACAGCAGCCAGATTATATAAAGCCCCATGTGGTTTAACATGATTTAATCTGGCATTTTCCTCTTCCAAAATAATCATTAAATCATCTATCTGCCCTTTTATAGAAGTATACAAAGCGGCGCAAGAGATATCCATTGGTTTACGTCCAAAGTTTGCTTTATCCGGAAATGAAGGATGGGCCCCTATTTTAACGTTATTTGCTGCAGCGAGTTTCACAACCATTCGCATCGTTTCTTCATCTCCTGTATGACCACCACAAGCAATATTGCATGAAGAAATTATGGGCATTAAAATGGATTCATTTCCTATACCTTCGCCAACATCCACATTAATATCGATAAATTTAGCTTCCATTACAATAAATTAAATACGCCCAAAATACTTTTTGCACCTAAAAACATAGTAACCGCAAGAATTAACAAACCAATAATATTTTTAATTTTAGTGTTTTTATTATCACCAAGAATGGATGATTTATTCATGATCCAAATTAAAATCCCTGCTATTAAAGGTAATAAAAGTCCATTAGCAATCTGCGCAAACTTTATAATTTCAATGGATTTAAATCCAATAGAAGAAAACAATACACCTAAACCTAAAATAAATACCCACACAAATCTAAACTTAATCGAACGCAATCCAGTATTCCAGCCCAAACATCCATTTGCTACATAGGCAGCTGCTAAAGGCGCTGTAATGGCACTTGTAATGCCTGCAGCGAACAAGCCCATTCCTAAAAAATACTTTGAATTACTTCCAAATAAAGGCTCAAGAGCCTGTGCTAAATCTGCAGCACTATTAATGTCCTTTGATTGTATGGCTGCCGCAGAAATAATTATGCTCATTGAAACAATACCGCCTAAAACAACGGCAATATAGGTATCCCTGACTGCAAATTTTAAATCTGCTTTTTCCTGCCATTTTTCTTTAACTAAGTAAGAATGCAGGAATAAATTATATGGCACCACAGTAGTCCCGATTAATCCAATAATAGTTAATAAACTTCCTTTTGGTGCTTCGAAATTGAACAGACCTTTTAGCACCGTCATGACATCTGGTTTAGTAACGATTGCCGTAATCAAAAATGAAAAACTCATAATGATTACCAAGCCAATAAGTGTTTTTTCAAGTACCTTGTAATTTCCAATGTAAAGTAAAACAAAGGCAATGAGACCAATTACCAGACTATAACTATTTATTAAAAAATCACCTAGTTTTAACTTTGGACTTCCAAAAACAGTTTCCAAACCTAATACGCCTCCACTAATATTACCAGCTTCATAGGCAGCATTACCTACAACTATTGCAGACAAGATTAATATAACAATAAGGCTTTTTAAAAAGGGGTTTTTTATTTCTTCCCTAATGGTTTCAGCAAGCCCTTTCTGAGTAATGATTCCTAATCGAGCCGACATTTCTTGCAATACAATAGTTGCAATTATGGAAAATAACATGGCCCACAATAAAGCATACCCAAAACCTGCACCTGCAAGTGTACACACAGTCACAGTTCCTGGTCCGATAAATGCCGCAGCAACTAATGGCCCCGGACCGATATTTTTAAACCATGATATCACCTAGTTTTTATAATTTTTTTAATAAGGTTAAAAGTATTGACTATTAATTATCAATAGAACTTAATGCATAAATAGCAAAACTTCCTAACCAATGTCCCCCTTCATAACTATCTCCAACAATACTTGGTAAGGAGTAATTAATATGCTGATTTGCTATATTTTTCAAATGATGATATTCCGGAAGTCCATCAGCAATTTTATTCAGGCTCCATGCCCTTGAAAAGTTAACCCCATCAAGATGCACCAATTGTCCATCGGTTCTATCTGAAACCAGGCCGACCTCTAATTTATAACTGGCATTCTTTAATTCTGGCAAAAAAGCATTCAACCAAGATTTGAATTCTTCCGTTGGCAATAAACGCTTCATTAAAGCGGCTTCCTCTAAACAAGGTGATAAAAAATCGCTTCCGCTTGGCTCCCAGGACATGGGGCAATCTTTGTCCTTTAAAAAGAAGTCCTTCGCACGTTGGGTGATAGCAAATTTAAGCACTTCATTATTAACCGTTTGTGCATAATCAAAAGCAAATGACAATCCAAATGCGGTATTAGGATGTGTTCCAACCCGTAATGGATAGTTTAATTTTGGTAAAAATTCAATGTATTTTCCAATTATGAAGTTGGTTAATGGCTGCAAATTAGTTTCCAGCTCACTAGCTACAGGCGAATCCCAATTATGCAATTCTTCAGCCAATTTCAATAACCAGGCCCAGCCATAGGTGCGCTCAAAACTTTTATTATGCTCTCCTTGAAAAAAAGTCATTTCAGTAAGAATATTTTCTTTGGAAATACTATTGAGAAGTTTTTCTTCAAAAGATTGCGCATTTTCCATTTCTGGAAACATCTTCAACAAACGCACCAAACTCCAATGCCCATGTACTGATGAATGCCAGTCAAAACAACCATAAAACGCTGGATGCAAAGTTTTTGGAGACTTTAAATCCGCATCACTACCTAAAGTTTGCCCTAATTTATTGGGATATTCAGTATCCATACAATGTAAGGGTAATAGTGCTAGCCTGTTAGCCTGTTCTAGATTTAAGACTGGTTTTTCAACAATCACAGGCTCAGGTATGTCCACAACTTCTTTTTTTTCTTCTTTTGATTGATTACAACTCATCACTAAAACAACAAATACTAGTAAATAATACCTCATAATAAATTCTTTTTACTATTTTTTTATCCTAACCAACCTTCTCGATCTAAACTTCTATATTGAATGGCTTCGCTAATATGTGAACCATTCACTTCTGCTGTACCTTCTAAATCAGCAATTGTGCGTGAAACTTTTAAAATACGGTCATACGCTCTGGCCGAAAGATTCAAACGTTCCATAGCAGTTTTCAACAATTGCTTTGACGCCTCATCCAAAACACAATATTTACGGATTTGCTTAGTATTCATTTGAGCATTATAGTGGACAGCATCAGAGGCTTCAAATCTTTTGGTTTGAATTTCTCTGGCTTTAGTGACTCTCTTTCTTATATCAACCGATGACTCACTTTTTCTTTCTTCTGATAATTTTTCGAAGGGCACGGGAGTCACTTCAATATGAATATCTATTCTATCTAAAAGTGGTCCTGAAATTTTACTTAAATAGCGCTGCATTTCTGCAGGACTTGAAGTTACTGGCGCACCAGGATCATTGAAATAGCCACCAGGACTTGGGTTCATGCTGGCAACCAACATAAAACTACTGGGGTAGGTTACCGTAAACTTTGCTCTAGAAATAGTCACTTCTCTGTCTTCTAATGGTTGCCTGAGTACTTCCAAAACACTGCGTTTAAATTCTGGCAATTCATCTAAAAACAAAACACCATTATGCGATAAGGAAATTTCTCCAGGTTGCGGAAAAGTGCCTCCACCAACTAAGGCGACATCGCTAATAGTATGATGTGGGCTTCTAAAGGGTCGCTGTGCTATAAGCCCCACGTCCTTTACTTTTCCAACTACAGAATGTATCTTCGTGGTTTCTAAAGCTTCATGCAAGGTCATAGGAGGCAAAATACTCGGTAATCGTTTTGCCAACATTGTTTTCCCAGCACCTGGCGGACCAATTAAAATAATATTATGTCCTCCGGCAGCAGCAATTTCCATACACCTTTTAATACTCTCTTGACCTTTTACGTCGCTAAAATCAAACTCTGGAAAATCTAAATTTTTATAAAATTCTTCTTGTGTATTAATAATAGTTTGTTGCAATGCTTCACCTTTATCAAAATAATCAATGACCTGTTTGATATTATCAACTCCATAAACTTCTATGTTGCCAGCTATGGCCGCTTCTTTGGCATTTTGACTAGGCAATATAAATTTTTTAAAGCCTTCTTCTCTTGCTTTCACCGCTATTGGCAGGGCGCCTTTTATGGATTGTAAACTTCCATCCAGAGAAAGTTCCCCCATAATAATATATTGCTCTAAATCTTCTGATCGAATTTGTTTTGAAGCCGCTAGAATACCTACTGCCAAAGTTAAATCATAGGCACTTCCCTCCTTGCGCAAATCTGCAGGTGCCATGTTAATAGTTATTTTTTTTCCAGGAATTTTATAGCCATTATTTTGAAGAGCAGCGGCTATACGGTAATTACTTTCTTTAATAGCATTATCAGGCAATCCGACTAAATGATAGCCAATGCCATTATCGACGTTAACTTCTACGGTAATGGTGGTTGCTTCTACTCCAAAAACCGCACTTCCAAATACTTTTTTTAGCATAAAAATTGTTTACCGTTTAAATGTAAGAAAAGTATTTTAAACTCATAAAACTTAATCAATTAATGATATTGTTTATATAAATCTTCATAATCATCCAAGGTATCAATATCTCGAACAACCTTAACACCGTGTAGAAATATCACGTCACTTGAATGTTTTTTAAGTATCTCCTTTGCCCCTTTATCATCATTTAATTCCAGTAATTCTTCAAAAATTGAGTTGTTAAAAATTGCCGGAACCCCTAATTTTTCATTTTGATATAAAGTACAAATTATTTTATTCTGATAAAGCTTATGAGTTTCTATCAATTGATTTAAATAATGGGCATCAATAAGTGGTTGGTCTGCTAACATGATAAGAACATTTTCAATATGTGGCAGAGAATTTTTAATGTAATTAATTCCAAAAGAAATAGTACTTCCAAGTCCTTTTTGCCAATTTTGATTACATAAAATACGCGTATTTTTATCTTCAATCTGGGATTTAATTTTTGAATAGTTAGCTCCTAAAACTATAATATTTTGAGTGTTGACTTCATTAACCGTATTAATGGTATGTTGCAGCAAATTAGTATCTTTCCATTTAAGTAATTGTTTTGAAACACCCATTCTTGAGGAATTGCCTGCTGCAAGTATTAAGACGGCTAATTTTGACAATGAAAATAATTTGTTTATACGTGAATTCTACCCGATTTCTCTTTTAAAGACATTGGTACCTGATTTCTAACCACCGATAAAATCTCTGCAACAATAGATATTGCAATTTCCTGTGGTGTCTCAGCTCCAATATTTAATCCAGCCGGTCCATGGATATTTTCAATGAAATCTTCCTCTATATCCGGGCAATATTCTAAAAATTGGGATAATAGTTTTTCTCGTCGCTTAGAAGGCCCTAACATGCCCAAATAGGCTGGTTTTACGTTTTTTAATTCCAATAAATATTTTAAATCATTAGAGAAATTATGCGACATCAAAACAATCGCGGTTTGATCATCAATTGACTGAAGCTCCAAGTCATCAGGAGACACAGAATAAAAACCAGTGGCCCCAGGAAAATCATAAATTGTTTTAGATTCCAAAGGTCCGGAAATAACGGTTACTTCCCAACCATTATAATGCGCCAATTTACATAATTGAACGGCATCATGTTCTGCTCCAAAAATCATTAACTTAAAACATGGTTTTAAGGTTTCTTTAAAAATCATTACACTTTGATTCTCTTCTAACTTTTTTGATATAGAATGCCCCTCTTTATCAAAATACACCATTGAACCTATCCCATCAGATTCTCCAATCTGATGGGTAAAATAAGACTTAATTAGAAATGATTTTCTATTCTTTAAAACTTCTTGAAAATGAGCTAAAAATATTGAATCTGGAAGAAAGGGTTCTATTAATATATAAAGTATACCTTCACAACCCAATCGATATCTTCCATCATAAGTCATCATTTTTGCCGTTCCTGATTTAAAAACAGTATCAGATTGCCGAAGAATATCTTTTTCAACACAACCTCCGCTAACGGCGCCAATCATTTTCCCGTTTTCCAGAATTAACATACGCACGCCCGGTTTTCTATAAGAAGAGCCTTCCAAATGAACTACCGTGGCTAAAACAGTTTTGAGGCCTTGTTCTTTAGCTAATAGATAATTTTCAACAATCGTTTTGAATTCGTGCGTCATGCAATAAAGTTTTTTTACAAAAAATTAGCCCACTAACTTTTTAACTTTAATTTGATTTACAAACGGTAGCTCAGTTAATCGCTGCCCTGTTGCTTGATAAAGAGCATTTGCAAGTGCCCCAACTACAGGTGGTAAACCAGGCTCTCCTAAACCTGTCGGTGCAATCTCATTTTTAACAAAGAAAACTTCAATTTCTTCGGGTGCCTGTGAATGACGCATCAATTGATATCTATCAAAATTTGTTTCATTAGGAGACCCATTTTCAAAAGTTAACTGACTATACATGGCGTGACCTATTCCATCTATCACTCCCCCTTGAACCATGTTTATAGCCGCATCCGTATTTACTACAATACCACAGTCAACAGCGCACCAAACTTTTTTAACCTTTGGTTGCCCATTTTCTAAGGATAAATCAACAACTTCCGCGACATAAGAAGAATGACAAAAATAAGCTGATACGCCTCTGTAAATACCTGGTTTTGATTCTCCCCAATTAGATTTTTCTTTAACCAGTTTCAAAACTCCCGCATAGCGCTCAGCATCATATTCATGTTTTTCTCCTACTGGATTCTTAATGGCGCGATCAAACAATTCTAATCGAAAATCAATAGGATCTTTTCCTGCTAATTCAGCTACTTCATCAAGAAATGATTGCTCAGCACCAGCCGTAAAATGAGATCTGGGTGCTCGCCATGCTCCGGTGGTTATATTTGTTTTCCCACTAACTCTTTCAGCGGCATAGTGATCAACGGCCCCAGCTGGAAAACGACTTGGAAATATTGGACTTTCCGGCAAACCTGCGCCCTTAACTGTAAATGCAATTAAATTATTATTTTCATCCAGACCTGCCTTATATTTCGCCTGATAGGCTGGCCTATAAGTCCCTTGACTCATGTCATCCTCTCTGGTATAAATAAGTTTTACCGGTTTACCTATTCTTTTTGAAATTGCTGCTGCTTCAACACCGAAATGCACATAGAGTCTTCTACCAAAACCGCCACCCATTCGGGTCATATTAACGGTAATATTCTCTATTGGCATGTTCAATAATTTAGAAACCGATTTTTCAAGTGCTTCAGGTGTTTGAGTTGGACCTATTAGCTCTGCTGA
>DATCZQ010000163.1:0-18483 GCA_036525815.1 Yeosuana sp.
AACATATTATGATGCGAGTGGAAATCCTACACCATTAAGACATAGAAGTTATAGAAGATATTTAGCAAACACGGCAAACCCGACCTATAATAACCCTTTATGGACCGTATATGAACAAACAAGTGATACAAAAGTGGACCGGGTTTTTGGCTCTATGGAATTTAATATTCATGCGACAAACTGGTTAAACTTTGTGGTGAGATCTGGTATTGATACTTATAATGATGACAGAACCTATTTCTTTCCTATGTTTTCAGGAGATAGCGCCAACAATGGAAGATATCAAAATGAAATTTATAATAATACGGAATACACAGGAGAATTTATATCCTTGTTAAATTTTAATATAACGGATGATTTAGGAGTAAAATTCACGATTGGTAGTGCTGTTAATGATAGAAAAAGAAAGCAAATTTATGTTGAAGCTTTAGATTTTTTATATAATAGTAGACTTCAAAATCCATCCATTGCTTCAAATGTTGATGAATTAGAACGTAATAGACGCGTGCGTAATGTGCGTTTCTATGGTCAGTCCAGTTTTGATTATAAAGATTATTTAAACTTAAATTTAGGAATAACTTATGAGGATGCTTCTTCAAGTTCAAAGTCTATTGTATATCCAAGTGCCGAAGTAGGATTTAACTGGAGTCAATTACTCGATTTAAGTTCAGACAGTTCATTGTCGTTTGCTAAACTTAGATTAGCCTACGGTGAAGTTGGTTTGGCTCCAGACCCACATGGATGGGAAACAGGCTATGAAACGGCTTCTTATACTAGTTATTCTGATGGCATTTCATTAACTGCTTTTGGTGGTGGTTATAGATTAAATGATGATCAAGGTAATCCATATTTAGAATTTGAAAAGAAGAAGGAATTTGAAGTTGGTATGGACTTTAGATTTTTTAAAAATAGATTAAAGCTATCTGGAACATGGTATCAAAACAAAACTAGTGACATGTTATTACCAATTGATTTAAATCCTTCATCTGGGTATGATACTTTATTAGGAAATATAGCTTCTATGGAAAATGTGGGGCTTGAATTTGATTTTGATTATACCTTCTTTAAAAAACAAGATTTGACCATGAGCATTTATGGTAATGTTTCTACTAATAAAAATGAAATCACAGATTTAGGTAGTGTCACATCAGTTGATTTTTCAAATGGAGCCTCTTCAGTAAAGCCAAGCGCTATGGTTGGACAGCCAGTAGGCGTTTTATTAGGTAGTGCTGCCTTACATAACCCAGATGGGTCTTTAGACCTGGATGCTAATGGATTCCCGCAGTTAGACACTTCGGGAGATAAAGTGCTTGGTGATCCAAACCCAGACTGGCGAGGTGCAGCAGGTTTACGTGCAAATTATAAAGGATTTTCATTGAACGTGTTGTTTGAAACATCTCAAGGGAATGATATGGCCGAGAGAACACGCTTTGTACTGCAAGGATTTGGAACCTATTCTGTTACTGGAAATGAATCAACGCCTTCTCAAGACATAGTTAATTACGCGGGTACTGTTATTCCTGCGGGAACCACCGTTAGAGGAAATATTCAAGATTTTGGAGCAGGTAATGTTCTCTTGGATGAAAAATGGTACACCAGTCTTGGCGGTGGATTTGGAGGTTCAGTTATCAATGAATTTGCTGTTTCTGATGCTAGCTGGACACGTTTAAGAGAATTGAGTTTATCTTACAGTCTAGAAGATAAATGGGTGAAACAAGCAGGTCTTTCGTCTATTAATTTATCTATTACCGGTAGAAATTTGGCACTTTGGTCTAAAATTAAAGGCATTGATCCAGATGTTAGTCAATTTGGTAGCAGTCTTGCCAAGGGAGTTGATTATTTTACAAATCCAAGTTCAAAATCTATTGTTTTTGGAATTAACATAAATTATTAAAAAATGATTACGATGAAAAAACATATAAGAAAATTTATTTGTATCACATTGCTGATGACTTTTATTAGTTGTGATCAATATTTAGATATTAACGAAGATCCCAATGTGGCCGTAGATGTTCCTGCGGAACTATTACTTAAAGGAATGGAATTGGCTGATGTGCAAATTCAGTCCGGACATTTAATGCGTATCTCACAGTTTTGGACTGGCCAAATGAAAGGTATAGCCAATCTTTATGCCAGAATTAATGATTATAATATTTCTCCTGAAGAAACAAACAGTGAATGGGGTTTTATGTATCACGGCGTGATGACACAGAATAAAATTATTCAAGAAAATTCTGAGGATCAATTAGTAAAAGGAATAGCAAATGTATTGCAGGCTCATGCGGCTGGCAGTATGGCTTCTTTATTTGGAGATATGCCATATTCTGAAGTTGGTTCAAGCGAAGATGCTGCATTTGACTCGCAATTATCTATTTATCAAGCAACTCAAACGCTGCTAAATGATGCTATTACACAATTACAAACTGTTCCAACAACTCGAAGAAATAGTGATGATATTTTATTGGGCGGTAATCCTGTGGCTTGGATACAAGTTGCCAACACACTTAAAGCAAGGTATTTTTTAATGACCAGACAATATGCTGAGGCATACAATAGTGCGCTGTCAGGAATTAATTCTGGTTCAAACTCTTTAAGATATGCAAAAGCGTACAGTGGTTATGGGACTACCAATGAGAATAGTAGCTTATATTTTCTTATATTAACGGGAAGCCGTGCGGGGGATTTAACTTCTACAGGATCTTTTATTCAAGACCTTATGAATCCAGCAAACTCATCTTCTCGAAATAATGCCAAGACAGATGAAAGCAGAAGACGTGATTATTTGTTTTTAGATCAGTCAGGACTTAATGTCAATAGGTTAAGTTGGAAAAGCGCTACGATGCCAATGATAACATATGAGGAGAATCTATTAATTTTAGCTGAAACAGGTTTAAGAACAGTAGATTTTAATGAAGGTCTTTTAAGATTGAACAATTTAAGAGCCTATTTAAGCACCGCAGGTGCTTTTGCTGGAGATCCTGGTCTAGCTAAATTGTACGAGAATTATGTTGCAGCAGATTTTGACGGAGGCGGCATTGAAAATGAAGATAGTATAACACCGGAAAGAGCATTACTGAGAGAAATTATAGAAGAAAAGTATGTATCTATGTTTGGTACATTAATTCCTTTTGATGATGTGAGAAGAATTAGAAAAACGGATAATGACATTTCCTTGCCAATTCCAATCAATTCGGGCAGTGCTTACCCGGAACGATTTTTAATTGCACAGGATGAAATAAACGGGAATTCAAATGCACCGAGTCCAATACCCGATCTTTTTGTAAAAACACCTGTAAATCAATAAGATTAAATAATAAGACAAAAGGCAGCTTAAAAGTATTTTTTAAGTTGCCTTTTTTAATTTTAGAGATTAAAATATTTCATCTTTTTTTTCTCAATAATAAACATATTTTAAAAAGTGCCTAAATACATTTTATATTTTATTTTGTTTAGTATGATATCATCATGTGCTCAAAATAAAATGGATCTGGATATATTAATTATTAATGGATCTGTTTATAATGGTTTTGAAACTGGCCCAAAAACCTCATCCATAGGAATTACAGATGGTAAAATTGTTTTTATCGGTAATGAAAATAAAATAAAATTACAAGCAAGAAAGACCATAGATGCTACTGGTTTAATTGTGGCACCAGGATTTATAGATCCTCATACCCATGCCGATAGAGATTTAGTTGACTCAAAGCAATGTCAGAATTTACCTTTTCTGTTCCAAGGGGTTACCACAGTAATAATTGGTAATGATGGGGAAAGTTTTTATCCTACATCCAAAAATATTAAACTATTTACAGAACAAGGCATTGGAACTAATGTTGTGATGTTGACAGGTCACGGAACCATTAGAGAACAAGTCATGGGGAATAGTGATAAGCTGGCAACAGCAGTAGACATTTCTAACATGCAAAAACTAATACAAGATGAAATGAATGCTGGTGCTTTTGGTATGTCAACGGGGTTATTTTATGCTCCTGGTAGTTATTCTAATGCACAGGAAGTTATTGCTTTGGCAAAGACTGTAGCAAAAAACAATGGAATTTATGACACCCATTTACGTGATGAAAGTTCTTATACAGTGGGTCTCATTCCCGCTATTGAGGAAGCTATTGCCATTGGCAGAGAAGCAAAGTTACCGGTTCATATATCGCACATAAAATGTTTAGGTGCTGATGTGTGGAATCAAAGTATTCAAATAATTGAACTCATAGAAAATGCGCAAAAAGCAGGTATTGACGTGACTGCCAATCAATATCCTTATGATGCTTCAGCTACAGGTTTACAAGCAGCAATTGTACCGCGTTGGGCAGAAAGTGGTGGTAAGGATTCATTATTTATCAGATTTAATAATAAAAATCTAAAAGACAAAATTTTAGAAGAGACCAAGTTGAATATTGTGCGCCGTGGAGGTGCTGAAAAATTATTAATCGTTAAAGCAGAGGATTCTATTTTAGTCGGAAAAAATTTACTTGAAATTGCCCAATTATTAAAAACAACTCCAGAAGAAGCAACCTTTCAAATTTTAAAATCCAATTATATAAGGATTGCATCATTCAACATGAATGGTGCAGATATAACCAATTTCATGAAACAAAAGTGGGTGGTTACAGGATCAGATGGGAATACTGGACATCCTAGGAAATATGGTACTTTCCCACGAAAATATCATAAATATGTTAAGATTGAAAAGGTGATTGATATATCATCATTTATAAAAAACAGTACTTCGGCAACTGCCGATATTTTCAAAATAAAAAAGAGAGGAAAACTTCTTAAAAATTACTTTGCCGATATTATTATTTTTAATCCAGAAACTTTTAAGGATGTGGCCGATTATACCGAGGCATTTAAACTTTCAGAAGGACTGAAATATTGTATCGTCAATGGAAAATTATCTATAGAAGACGGGAAATATACCAATCAATTAAATGGTGAAGTTTTAGAAAAGTAGAAACTGCAATTTTATACTTAGCTCTATTTACATACAATTAACTTTTTCATTACTAATAAAATAATGAATATTTAGAATCATTATTTATAAATAAACACAGTAGAATACAATTTACTTTTAATAAATAAAATGTTTTTTTATCAATAACTTTAGAAGCACTAAATTAAAAACACATGAAGCATCTACATCTATTTATTTTTATGGTTTTCAGCAATTTTATACAAGCACAAACCCTAGTTGATTTATCTTATTATTTACCAAAAAATGTGATTTATAACCAAGACATCCCAACCCCTCAAAGTGTTTTGGGATTTGAAGTGGGAGAATGGCATGTGACACATGACAAATTGGTAGAATATATGAAGCTGTTAAGTACAGTTTCAAATAGAATAACTATTGAAGACAGGGGCAAAACGTTTGAAGGGAGACCTATAATATTACTTACTGTAACCTCACCGCAAAATTTTAAAAATTTAGATGCTATTAGAACGCAACACCTGAATTTGATTGATTATAAGCAAAGTAATCAATTAAATATTGATGCCATGCCTTTAATTGTTTATCAAGGGTTTTCAATACATGGTAATGAACCAAGTGGGTCAAATTCAAGTTTAATATTAGCCTACTATTTAGCGGCAGCTCAAGGAGATGACATTGAAGAACTTTTAAAACATACAATAATTTTATTAGATCCGTCATTTAATCCAGATGGTTTGCAGCGTTTTGCTTATTGGGCAAATACCAATAAAAGTGATTTTTTAAATACAGATTCCAATGACAGAGAATTTCATGAGGTTTGGCCGGGAGGAAGAACTAATCATTATTGGTTTGATATGAACAGAGACTGGTTACCTGTGCAACTGCCAGAATCAAGAGCGCGGATTGAAACTTATAACAATTGGATGCCTAATATTTTGACCGATCATCATGAAATGGGAACAAATTCAACCTTCTTTTTTCAGCCAGGAGTTCAATCAAGAGTGCATCCTTTAACACCAAAATTGAACCAAGAGCTAACAAAGGAAATTAGTAATTATCACGCAAAAGCACTTGATAATATAGGTTCCTTATATTTTACTGAAGAAAGATATGACGATTATTATTATGGTAAGGGTTCTACTTTTCCTGACATTAATGGGGGTATAGGCATTCTTTTTGAACAAGCCAGCTCACGTGGTCATGCGCAAGAAACACATAATGGAATTCTAACTTTTCCTTTTACTATTAGAAATCAATTCACAACCGCTTTATCTACTCTTAAGGCGGCCCAACAAATGCGCAGAAAGTTGTTAAAGTACCAAAAGGATTTTTATGTTAATGAACAAAATGAAAACGAAAAAAACCCGGTAAAAGCGATAGTTTTTGGTGATGATAAGGATGTTGCAAAAACCAATCAGTTAGCTGAAATATTACAGAGACATAAAATAAAATTGAATAGACTAAATAAAGATTTAACTGCTGATGGAAAACAATTTAAAAAGGAATCGAGTTATATAATCCCTACTAATCAAACAAAAAGCACCATCCTTAAAGCAATGTTTGAAAAACGAACTACTTTTTCAGATAGTCTGTTTTATGATATCTCTGCATGGACATTTCCACTGGCTTTTAATTTGGATTATGCAGAACTAAAAAATACTCAAAATATAGGGGATGTGGTTCATAATGTTGAAGTTCGAAATGGAGAAGTTACTGCTAAAAGTAAATATGCCTACATAATGGAATGGCATGAATATTACACACCTAAAGCTTTAAATAAAATATTGCAAAAAGATATCCGAGTTAAATTGGGCTTAAAGCCATTTTCATTGGATGGGGAGCCATTTGATTATGGAACCATTTTGATTCCTGTTCAAAATCAAAATTGTGACGAATATGAATTATATGATATTTTAAAGGATATTGCACTTACTAGTCATGTTAAAATATTAGGTGTCAATTCTGGACTGACCTCAGGGATTGATTTGGGAAGTTCCTATTATAAAACAATTGAAAAGCAAAAAGTAGCCATGTTAGTTGGTGATGGTATTACCTCTTATGATAGTGGGGAAATTTGGCATTTATTTGATCAGCGTTATGAAATGAATATTACTAAACTGGATCTTATATACTTAAAAACAGTTGATATTTCAGAATATACATCTATTATCATACCAAGCACTACAGTAAAACTTGATGACGATACAATTAATAAATTGATGGATTGGGTAAAACAAGGAGGGACTATTATAGGTTATAAAAATGCGGTTAAATGGCTTTCAGATAATAAGTTTATTAAATTGGAATTTGAAACTTCTAAAGTGGAGGCTAAAAATATTTCTTTTGGGCAGAAAGAAGATTTTGAAGAGGCACAAGATATTCCAGGGACTATTTTTGACACGAAATTGGATCGTTCACATCCAATAAATTTTGGTTATAAAAATGACAATTTGGCCATGTTTAGAAAAACTACAGTTTTTATTAAGGCAGACAGTTCAAGCTATAATAACCCTATAAAATATACCCAAAGCCCTTTATTAAGTGGCTATATTTCAAAACCAAATTTAAACATTTTGAAAAATTCTGTGCCCTTTCTAGTAAAAAGTCTTGGTAATGGAAAAGTGGTTGTGTTTACAGATAACACCAACTTTAGGGCTTTTTGGTATGGCACTAATAAATTGTTAATGAATGCCATATTTTTCTCAAAATTTATGTAAACCTTATAGATAAAATAAAAATTAATAAATTGGATAACATGAAAAAATTAAGTTTGATTTTAATGACAGCGTTAGCATTAGTGGCCTGTGAAAAAAAGCGATTGAAATCTGAATTTCCTATTCAAAGAGAGCCTAATTCCTTTGCTATTGTTATTCATGGAGGAGCAGGAGGGGTTACAAGGGAAAATCATAATACTGAACAACAGGAAGCTTATTCTAAAAAATTACAGGAAGCACTTGATGCTGGTTATGCTGTTTTAGAAAACGGAGGTATATCATTAGATGCTATACAAGTAGCTATTAATGTGATGGAAGATTCACCTTTATTTAATGCTGGAAAGGGAGCCGTTTATAATAGTGAGGGGAATCAAGAAATGGATGCTTCTATTATGGATGGAAGTAATTTAAATTGTGGGGCCGTTGCTGGAGTAAACCACATAAAAAATCCCATTTTAGCAGCGCGCCTGGTAATGGATAGCACTAAACATGTTTTGCTTTCTGGCAAGGGAGCCGAAATATTAATGGGACAATATGGTTTGGAAATGGTTGATAGCACGTATTTTTTTACTGAAAAAAGACTCAATCAATTGCGTAAAGTACAAGGAAAGGATCAGATACTTTTGGATCACTCATCCTTATTAGAAAATGAGGGTCTTATTGATGATCATAAATTTGGCACGGTAGGAGCTGTAGCCATTGATAAAAACGGGAATATTGCTGCAGGTACCTCTACCGGAGGCATGACCAATAAAAAATATGGCCGCATCGGGGATTCACCAATTATAGGAGCAGGAAATTATGCTAATAACCTAACCTGTGGAATTTCAGCAACAGGAACGGGTGAATATTTTATGAAGACTGTGGCAGCTCATGAAGTTTCAAATTTGATCCAGTATAAAGGTTTAAATCCAAAGGAAGCCTTACACGAAGTATTATTTAACCAAATTGGCAAACTTGGAGGTGAAGGGGGTATGATTTTATTGGATAAAAACGGAGAGGTGTATTGGGATTTCAATTCTGAGGGTATGTTCAGAGGTTATAAAAAATCAAATGGAAAAAGTGTGGTTGAAATGTTTGAATTAAACTAAACATTCAACGTCAATTTATAAAGTATAATTAATAAAAAGCACGCTCTATTTAGAGAGTGCTTTTTATTTTTTTTAAAATAAAATCAGTATCCTTAAATCATAAGGGTTTTAATCTTTCACACCTAATTTTTCTAAAATAGTTTCCATTAAACACCATTTAGTTAAGGATGATTGTAATAAATTGGCTCCCACAAAAGCTGTAAACCACAGCCAATTTATATTAATATAAATGGCTAACAATAAGCTTGCTAATATAAATGTTCCGGCTACGCCTCTAACAATTCTGTTTTTCATATATTTATTTATTAGTTTGATTTTTCAATATTTATAACGGCCACATGTATATGTGACATGCTTGTTTGTTTATCGTTGAAATCATTAATTAATTTAAACAACATTTCCACATTTTCTTTTTTTACAAAAGCGTAAAACACAATAGATTCTGTTTGATTCATTTCACTGGAAAACCAATTGGTTTCTATGGCATCTTCAGTGCTATCTCTGTATCCCGTAACCTCTTTAAAAGAAAAAGTTCTAACCTCCGCTTTTTTTAATTGCAATTTGATGTCTTTTTCAAATTGCCTAATGGCTGTAATAATAACTAATTTCATGATATGATGTGTTTAATTCTTATTCTTTTTCATCTATTGGTTCTTTTGTTTCCCATTTTTTGCGTTCTGTGATGTAATAAATTAAAGGCACAACAATTAACGTAAGCAAAGTAGAAACAATCGCTCCTGCAACTAATGAAATGGCTAGCCCTTGAAAAATGGGATCAAATAATATGATAGATGCGCCAATTACAACAGCGCCAGTGGTTAATAAAATAGGAGTTGTTCTCACAGCACCGGCATCAATAATGGCTTGTTTTATTGGAATACCATCGTTTAATCTAATCTCAATAAAGTCAATTAACAAAACAGAGTTTCTTACCATAACACCTGCTAAGGCAATCATTCCAATAAAGGAGGTTGCCGTAAAGAAAGCGCCTAAAACCCAGTGCCCCAAAACAATACCTACTAATGATAATGGAATGGCAACCATCATAACCAATGGGGTTTTAAAGTTTTGAAACCAACCAACAATGAGCATGTAAATAATTACAATAACTATTAAAAAGGCAGCGCCTAAGTCACGGAATACTTCTAAAGTGATTTGCCATTCGCCATCCCATTTTACAGTAAAATCTGTTTCTTCGGTAGGAGCTTCCATATATAATTCATTGATTTTATATCCTTTGGGCAGGGTTATTTTTTGAAGTTTTTCGTTCATTCCCAAAATAGCATATACCGGACTTTCGAGCACTCCGGCCATATCAGCTAAAACATAAACCACACGTTTCTGGTCCTTTCGATAAATAGTGTTTTCAAGAGTTCCTTTTTTTATGGAAACTAAATCACTTACAGAGACGACATTACCATTTTGTCCTTTAATTTTAAGATTTTGAATATCCTGTAGTGATGTTTTATCCTTGTCATCTAAAGAAAGTACAATACTAACATGGTCATTTGAGGTTTCATCATACAAATTGGAAATGGGATATTCTCTAAGTAGATAAGTCAAATTACCTACTACTTGCTGCGGTGCAATGCCATTAAGCATCGCTTTTTCTTTATCTACTTCTAAACGATATTCAGTTTGATTTGCCTCAACCATCCAGTCGGCATCAACCACATCAACTGTATTTTCTAAGATGTCTTTAACCTGTTTAGCTACTTTAATTTGGTCCTCATAATTTGGTCCGTATATCTCAGCAACTAAGGTTGAAAGCACTGGTGGTCCTGGTGGTACTTCAACAATTTTTACATTGGCATTATATTTTTTGGCAATGTTTTGAATGTTGGGACGCACAATTTTTGCAATATCATGACTTTGTAAATCTCTATGCTCTTTGTGTACAAGATTTACTTGAATGTCAGCCATATTACTACCACCGCGTAAATCATAATGACGTACCAAGCCATTAAATGTAATGGGGGATGACGCGCCAATATAATTCTGGTAATCTACAACCTCTGGAATGGTGGTTAAGTATTGGGCAATTTCTTGAGTAACCACCGCCGTTCTTTCTAAAGTGCTGCCTTCAGGCATGTCAATGACTATCTGAAATTCATTCTTATTGTCAAAAGGCAACATTTTTACTGCTACTGACTTTGTAAAAAAAAGCATCATTGATCCTAAAAGCAATAGTATTGTAATGCCAAACATGACATTACGATTAGTAGAATTATCTAAGAAAGGCTGTTCTATTTTTTTATAGACCTTATAAATAGGGCTTGTTTCTAAACCGCCTTCTTCTTTGTGAGCTTGTTCCTCTTTTTCCTGTAATAAATGATATCCTAAATAAGGGGTTACAGTCAAGGCAACAAACAAAGATAAGATCATAGCAATAGAGGCGCCAATAGGCATAGGACTCATGTAAGGCCCCATCATGCCAGATACAAAGGCCATAGGCAGAATAGCTGCAATTACCGTAAAGGTTGCTAATATGGTTGGGTTCCCCACTTCATTGATAGCGTAAATAGCAGCCTGTTTAAATGGTAATCGTTTCATTTTAAAATGTCGGTGCATATTTTCGGCTATGATGATGCTATCATCAACCACAATACCCACTACAAATACTAAAGCAAATAGTGTGATCCTGTTTAATGTGTAACCCAGCATATAATATGCAAACAAGGTTAAGGCAAAGGTTAAAGGCACCGAGAAGAAAACTACTAAGCCACCTCTCCATCCCATGGCAAGCATTACCAAAATGGTAACGGCTAATATGGCTACGCCTAAATGCAATAACAATTCACCTACTTTATCTGAGGCTGTTTCACCATAATTTCTGGTAACATCAATATGTACATCGGAAGGAATTAAATTTGATTTTAATTTATCTATATGCTTTAATATTTTTTCAGAGACCTTCATGGCATCGGCTCCTTTTACTTTTGAAACAGATATAGTGACAGCAGGATATTCAGAATTATATTCTTTAAAAGCATCATTGGCTTGACCAAAACCAAAGGACACATAGGATTTTGGTGAAGACGGTCCATCTTGAATGTCAGCCACTTGTTTTAAATAAACCGGCATATTTTTATTGATGCCAATCACTAAATTTTCAACATCTTCAGCGGTTTCTAAAAAACGCCCGGTGGTGATTAAATATTCAGTGTCATTATTTATAAAACTCCCTGATTGCGAACTACTATTATTGGCTTGAATCATTTGCATAATGCCTAAGGCATCTACTCCGTTTTCAGCCATCTTATCCTTATCAAGGATTACTTTTAACTCTCTGTTTCTACCACCAATGACTGTGGTAATGGATACATCTTTAACTTTTTCAATTTCAGAAGTGACTTCTTCAGCTATTTCTCTTAATTGAAAATCATTGTAGTTTTCGCTCCAAAGTGTTAAGCCTAACATAGGAACATCATCAATAGCACGTGTTTTAACTACGGGTTTATAAACACCTTGGGGAAACATGTTTTCATGCTTCATCAGCTCATCATATAATTTTACGTAGGAGCGTTCTGTATCTTCCCCTACATAAAATTGAACCACCATCACGGCCTGACCATTCATAGCCATACTGTGTACGTGCTCAACACCTTTAATATTTGAAATAATTTTTTCTAAAGGTTTTATTACCCTGTTTTCTACTTCGGTAGGGTTAGCACCAGGATAACCAACCATGACGTCGGCCATGGGTACAATTATTTGTGGTTCTTCTTCTCTTGGGATTAGAAATGAACTATATATCCCAATAATCATCAAACCTATCATCAATAAAATGGTCAGTTTTGAGTTGATGAAAAAATGGGCAATTTTACCTGAAATTCCTTCTTGCATAATTTTTTTCTTTAAATTTTATTAGTTTAAAGTTGTTTTTCTGTTCTAACAGACTTATTGGATGGTTACGTTAACACCATTGTATAATTTTCCGTCAGCTGAAATAATATAGGATTCATTGGCATTTAAGCCTGATAAAACTTCTATCTGATCACCAAATGTTCTTCCTAAGCGCAACCAGCGCAATAAGGCGGTGTTGCTTTCACTAACGGTATAAACGCCGGAAAGCTGACCTTTTGTAACAAGTGCCTCTACTGGAATTAAAACCGCATTCGTTTTTTCTTGCGTTTCTTGTGGAAATTGAACGGTAACAAACATGCCTGATAAAATAGAAGCATCCGTTTTTTCCAAGGCAACTTTTACCAAGAATTGTCCGCCAGTGTTTTTTGCAGAAGAGCTAACTTCAGTTACTTTCCCTTTTACTGTTTTGTTAATAGATTTTACAAGCACATTGACTTCACTCCCAGATATGATCTCTGAGATATTACTTTCAGGAACCATCGCAATTACTTCAAAGCTACCTGGGGCTTCTATGGCAATTAGAGGCATTCCCGGGTTTGCCATATCTCCAGCTTTAACAAATCTTCCTGTCACAACACCATCAAAAGGAGCTCTAATGTTGGCATAAGCAAACTGAGCATCCACTTCATTTTTCATTTGTTTAGCGCCTTCTAATCTGGCTTTAGCCATATTATAGTGAGCCGTCATATCATCAAATTCTTTTTGAGAAGCACTGTTTTCGGCAAACAGATTTTTATATCTATTATAATCTTTTTCTGCATTGGTAAAGGCAGCATTCGCTTCATTGATGCTGGCATTAACTTGAGATATTTTTGCCTGTAAATCTGAATTATTAATAGCAACAAGCAACTGGCCTTGTTTTACTTTATCACCAACATTTACAGGGGTATTAGTAACATAACCCATCATGCGTGTGCTTAAATTGGCACTTTTTACGGCTTGTATTGTGCCGCTTGCTGTTATAAATGAACTCTTGCTATTGTCATTTACGGCTTTTATTTTTACAGAAACAGCAGCTTTATTTGCAATGGTTTTGTTCTCGTCATTACCGCAGCTAAAAGTTATTAACGATATTGCTAAAAGAGGTATTATATATTTTGTTTTCATGGTTTTTTATTAAGCTTTAGTTAAAAATTGAAGGTATGCTTGCGCATAATTATATTCAAATATGGTCTGGTAATATTCTAATTGTTTTTGAGCAAATTGCGTTTCTGCCATTAATAAGTCTGATGTTTTTTCTAATCCTTCTTCAAAGCGATTGGTTCTTATTCTCAACGATTCTCGAGATTGCTCCATGGCAAGTTTTGAAAGTTTTAATTTGTTTTCCGCATCAATAAATAGTCGTTTAGCTTTATTTAATTCCAGCTGACTTTGTGATACATATTGTTCATATTGAAGTTTTGATTTTTCAAAGGCAGCTCTACTTTTTTGAGCTTTGCCAAAACGCTTGGTTCCATCTAAAAGAGTCCAGCTTAATTGGGCACCAAACAAATAGCCGCTAGCATCACCTTGAAAAACTTGGTCATCATACAACTCATAGCTTCCAAAAGCGTTTAATGTGGGAAGAAAGGTCATTCTATCAGCTTTGCTCATGGTTTCATAAGCATTTGAAGCTAATTGCATGGCTTTGATATCTGAACGTTCTGTTGAAATTTGCGTGGCTACCATTAAATCAAAATGGTTTATACTTAAACTATCGGATGGATGTAGTAAGGCATTGCTGGAATCATTCATAAGAAAGGATAAATAATTTGAAGCATTTTCAACATTACTTGTTGCTAATTGTAACTGGTTTTTAACTTCAGTAACTCTTACTTCAACAGCCAGTACATCAGCCCGCTGTAAATAACCTTGTTTAAAGCTGTTATCGGCTAATAATTTATTTGATTCTGCTGCTTGCAGTGCTTTTTCTATCACTTCCAAGGCTTTATAGGCTAATTGCAGTTGCATGTATGCTTTGTCAACTTCAAACATGAGGTAATCGCTGGTTCTTTCTGTTTGTAGAGTCATGGCATCCATTTTGTTTTTTGCTGCTCTACGCTGATAAAAACCATCCATATTAATAAGCGGTTGTTTCACTTCTATTCGGGTAGCAAAATTTTGAGTCTGATCAGGATTGTTCAGTAAATCTGGATTAAAATCTGCTGCTGTGAGGATGCTTTGATTTAATTTAGAACCAAAAGCCATTAAAGGATTTGTTGTAGAAATACCTGTATGTGAAACGGCAATATTTGGTAAAAAAATTGCATTGGTTTGTCTGAAATCAGCTCTTGCCTCATTGTACTCCTCTTTTGATATTTTTAAGGTTTGATTTTCCTGCGAAACTCTTTCTAAAACTTCAGCTTTTGAAATTTGAATAATTTCTTGTGCATTTATTAAAGAAAAAAGGCTCAGAAAAAGAAGTGTTGTTAGTTTTAAATTGTTTTTCATAAAATTATTTATTTAACGTGGCAAATGTAGACCTGTTTTTATTGTTCCTGGGTAACCTATGTTACCTAGTTTTATTTTTTATGTTTTTGTATATTTTTTAAAAGTAAAAGGACATAGCGAGTGTGCAAATGATTTTCATCAATTGACCAAAGGATTTGTTATCGGATTTAATATGAGGAATCAATAAATCTAGTATATAATTTCGGGCTAAGTAATTTAATGAAAAGAGTCGTTTATATAAAATGTCGTTTTTAATACATTGATAAAGTCCTGTTAAAGGCGTGTAAATGATTATTTGATTCAAATATTAATTTCGAATACACATTATATATATCATTTTTATCACTATTTATACTTTTTTTAATTTTTATCAATTCCAGTAATTACAAGGCTTTCATTTATTTATGAAAATTGTAACAAAAGCAGCTTAATTTCTCGTTTTAAATTTGTTACTTTTGCTAAAATTTTTAAATCAATAAGACAAATGAAATTAATCAAGTTTTTAGCGGTTATATTTTTAACTACTATAGTATCATCATGTAATAGCCAAGGTGTTACAAAAAAATCATTAGACACGGAAATTGACTCATTAAGTTATGCCATAGGAATGGACGTAGCTCGAAATGTTCAAACAAATGTTTCTGAAATGAATAAAGACCTTTTTTTACAAGGATTTAATAATGTTATAGATTCTACTACTCTTTTAATTGATAAAGAACAGGTACAAGACATATTAAGTACTTATTTTAAGAAAAAACAAGAAGTTGAAAGAGAAAAACAACAAGCTGATGCGCTAGCTAAAGCTGAAGAGCAGTTTAATGATAACAAAGTTGCTGGTGAAAAATTCTTAGAAGAAAATAAAACTAACGAAGGTGTAAAAGTAACAAATAGTGGGTTACAGTATATTGTTTTAAAGGAAGGAACTGGTGAGAAACCATCAGCTTCTGCAACGGTAAAAGTTCATTACCAAGGGACTTTAATTGATGGAACTGAATTTGATAGTTCAATTAAAAGAGGTGAACCAGCCCAATTTGGTGTTGGACAAGTAATTAAAGGTTGGACTGAAGGATTACAGTTAATGCCTATAGGTTCAAAGTATAAGTTTTTCATTCCTCAAGACTTGGCTTATGGCGCATTTCCGCGTCAAGGTGGACCAATTCAACCATTTTCTGCTTTAGTTTTTGAAGTAGAACTTATAGATATAGTTAAATAAGATTTAATAATATATTGAGTTAAAAAAAACAGGAAGCTAAACTTCCTGTTTTTTTGTTTAAAGACGTAACATTACTAATTTACCAAAACAAGGTTGTAACTTTGTATTTTATAAATAATTAATTCATGAATCATAAAGCAGGTTTTGTAAATATTATAGGAAATCCAAATGTTGGTAAGTCAACGCTTATGAATGCCTTTGTTGGTGAAAAATTATCAATTATCACATCTAAAGCTCAAACAACAAGACATCGTATTTTAGGCATTGTAAATGGTGATGATTTTCAAGTAGTACTATCAGATACACCGGGCATTATAAAACCAGCTTATGAATTGCAGGAGTCTATGATGGGTTTTGTTAAATCTGCTTTTGAAGATGCAGATGTGTTATTATACATGGTTGAAATTGGGGAGCAAGAATTGAAAGATGAAGCCTTTTTTAATAAAATTACTTCTTCAAAAATTCCGGTACTTCTATTATTAAATAAAATTGATAAATCAAATCAGGAGCAGCTAGAAACACAAGTGCAACTGTGGTCTGAAAAAGTACCAAATGCCGAAATTTTCCCCATTTCTGCACTAGAAGGTTTTAATGTAAAAGAAGTGTTTAATAGAATTATTGAATTACTTCCGGATTCTCCCGCATTTTATCCGAAAGATCAATTGACTGATAAACCAGAGCGTTTTTTTATTAATGAAACCATTCGTGAAAAAATTTTAATGCATTATAAAAAAGAAATTCCCTATGCCGTTGAGGTAGATACTGAAGAATTTTTTGAAGAAGAAAACATCATTAGAGTGCGATCAGTCATTATGGTAGAGCGTGAAACTCAAAAGGGGATCATTATTGGTCATAAGGGGACTGCCTTAAAGCGGGTAGGCGTAGAAGCAAGAAAAGACCTGGAAAAATTCTTTGGAAAACAAATACATATTGAATTATATGTTAAAGTAAATAAGAATTGGCGTTCTAATGTGAATCAGCTAAAACGGTTTGGTTATAACAATTAATAAAAGGGTTTTAATACCTTATTCATAAATTCCTGCAATTCTAACATTTCGTTTTTACTTGAGGCTTTTCCAATACTTCCGGCAAAGTATAGTACAAACCAAACAATAACCATAAAAAGCATGAGGCTAACTTGTAAAGCGTAGCTTGACTTTAGGGCCCAATTTGTATAAGCCCAAATACTAAAGGCTATGAATAAGCCTGCTACCATAAAATGGAGAAACATAAAAAAAGTCCAAACAGTTGGATTGGGACCAAATAATCCATGAAGTAAGCTTGATTTCTCGTCTACTTCATTAATTTCCAGATGAAGCTGTGGCGACCAAAAGTGTTGTTTCTGTTTCGGGAATTTTATAAAAACATGGTCATCAATGCGATTTACAATAAACTCTTTTTGTGATGTTTTCGCTATTTCAAAATCTTTTAAAACAGCTTCATTATGATATGGTAATTCTATTTTAAAACGCGGGCGTAAGACGATGCTATTGGCAGTTGACATGTTGTTTTTTTTTAAGGAGATTAAAATACTATTTTTTTCAAAGAGTAAACACTACCTTTGCACACAATTTAAAGATTATGAGTAATATAGTAGCTATAGTAGGAAGACCAAATGTAGGAAAATCAACGTTTTTTAATCGCTTGATTCAAAGAAGAGAAGCCATTGTTGATGCCGTTAGCGGTGTTACCAGAGACCGTCATTATGGAAAATGTGATTGGAATGGTAAAGAGTTTTCTGTAATTGATACCGGTGGCTATGTTAAAGGAAGTGATGATGTTTTTGAAGCTGAAATTGATAAGCAGGTAGAATTGGCCATTGATGAAGCAGATGCTATTCTTTTTATGGTTGATGTTGAATCTGGGGTTACTGGGATGGATGAAGATGTTGCCAATTTATTGCGAAAAGTTAACAAACCAGTATTTTTGGTTGTAAATAAGGTTGATAATGCGAAACGTGAGGAAGATGCTGTAGAATTTTACTCGCTTGGTTTAGGTGAATATTATACCATTGCCAGTATTAATGGCAGTGGAACAGGGGATTTATTAGATGCATTGGTGAAAGCACTACCTGAAAAGGAAACAGTTGTTGAAGAAACCTTACCTCGTTTTGCAGTGGTGGGTCGTCCAAATGCAGGGAAATCTTCTTTTATTAATGCCTTAATGGGTGAAGATAGATATATCGTAACTGATGTTGCTGGTACGACGCGTGATTCTATTGAT
>DATCZQ010000164.1:0-19048 GCA_036525815.1 Yeosuana sp.
CTATGTAGTTCTAGGGATTTTATTCTTTCTTCCTGTAATTTTTTTATTGTTTTTATATCCAGCTACTCATAATTATAAGCCACTTGATATTATAAATGAATCGGTTTTAGATGTACAGCAATTTACGTCAGATTCAAATGAAAGCATTCTCTTAGAAGATCATATTACGGTTCTTGGTTTTTTTGGAGAAAATCCCTTGGATTATGTTATTGCAGCATCAAACTTAAAGGAATTGGTGTATGATAAATTTAAAGGCTTCAAAAAGTTTCAAATTGTTATAGTGGTTCCTGATGGAACTCAAAAGTTTACTGAAGAACTTAAAAAGGAAATAAATACTTATGAAGATATCAGGTTCTGGCATTTTGTATATGCAAAGCCTTTGGTCATCCAAAAATTATATAATAGTTTAAAAAGCAAGGCACCACTAGATGAAAATTTAGCAACTAATGCTGTTTTTATCGTTGATAAGGATTTAAATCAACGCGGTAGGATTGATGATAGAACGGATAATGAAATTGCTAAAAATAAAGCAGTACATGGATTGTATGCGTATGACTGTATTGAAGTGGCCGAAATTAAAAATAAAATGAGTGAAGATATTCGTATACTATTTACAGAATACAGACAAAAAAGAAAAGGGGATTTTGATTCGACGACAAGAAGAGCTAATGATTTAAAAGAACAAGATGAAGAAAACTAATTATTCCTATATAGGTATTTCATTTGTGATTTTAGTTTTTGGTATTTATTTTATCCCTAAAATTATAGATAGAATAAACACTAAAGACGTGTCAAGAAAAGAAAGCAGATCTGATTTTGCTGATGAAAGTAAAACGAATCTTTCAGACTTGGCTTTTATTGAAATTAATGGTGAGCGTAAAATGGTTCCTGATTTTAGTTTTACAAATCAAAATGGAAGAATTATTACAAATAAGGATTATCTAGGAAAGGTATATGTGATTGAATTCTTTTTTACAACCTGCCCCACTATATGTCCAAGAATGAACGCTAATTTAATTCAAATCCAGAATTCATTTTCAGAATATGATAATTTTGGGGTGGCATCTTTTACCATCAATCCAGAACATGATACACCAGAAGTTTTAAAGGTCTATGCTGATAGTTATGGTGTGACTAGTCCGAATTGGAATTTAATGACAGGCAATCAAGAAACCATTTACAAGTTGGCAAATGAAGGCTTTAATTTATATACAGCAAAAGATGAGTCAGTTGCTGGAGGTTTTGAACATTCTGGTAATTTTGCTTTGATTGATAAGAACGGATTTATTCGTTCACGCACGGTCAATGGTAATCCTATCATTTTTTATAATGGTATGATTTCACCTGAGGAGAAAGTAGACGAAGAAGGGATGCCAGAGGAAATAACAATTTTAAAAGAAGATATTGCAAAACTTTTAAAGGAATAATGAAACTAGATAATTTACAAGCTGAAAAAAGATATAATACTTGGATTATTATTCTTTCTGTAATAATTCCTGTTGTAGTGGCCCTGCTATTTGGAGTAAATTTACGTGAACTAGGATATGATATTCAACCCTTAACTTTTTTGCCTCCAATTTATGCATCAATTAATGCCATTACAGCTTTAGTTTTGGTAATTGCTTTTATCGCTATTCAAAATAAAAAAATAACACTTCATAAAAGGTTGATGCAATTTGCGGTTAGTTTGTCATTAGCTTTTTTGGTTATGTATGTGGCCTATCATATGACAAGTGATTCAACAAAATATGGAGGAGTTGGTCTTTTAAGATATTTATATTATGTCATTCTAATAACACATATTTTAATGTCAATTATAGTAATTCCATTCGTATTAATCACCTACGTTAGGGCTATTACAAATAATATAGAAAGGCATAAAAAAATAGCTAAGATTACCTTTCCTTTATGGTTATATGTCGCTGTTAGTGGCGTTGTTGTTTACATGATGATTTCACCTTATTATGTCTAAAAATAATAGATATATAATTTTATTGATTTTGCTGTTGATGGTCTCAGTCCCAGTCGAAGCTCAGTGTGCCATGTGTCGTGCTGTTCTTGAAACTGAAGAAGGACAAGGCACTGCCAAAGGCATCAATAATGGCATCATTTATTTAATGGCCATACCATACTTGCTTATTGCGGGAATTGGCCTTGTTATCTATAAAAAATTCTTTCAGAAAAAAAAGTTGTAAAACTTTATCTTTCTGTAGCAATTCCCTTTTTTAAACAGTCTTCTTAATTCAGTTTAAATTGTTTCTTAACAGTTCCTTAGTATATGTTAGGGCTGGATTTGAGTATTTTTGTATTATATCCATCTATCTATGATACAAGTCAAAAATTTGCACAAATCTTATCAAATGGGAAGTAATTCTCTTCACGTTTTAAAAGGAATAAATTTTGATGTTAAGGAAGGAGAAATGGTATCCATAATGGGGTCTTCAGGTTCTGGTAAATCTACTTTTTTAAATATTTTAGGAATATTAGATGAGGCTGATTCTGGATCTTATATTTTAGATGGGGTTCCGATAAAGGATCTAAATGAAAAGATTGCAGCAAAGTATCGCAATGAGTTTTTAGGTTTTGTGTTTCAATCATTCAACCTAATAGGTTTTAAATCGGCTTTAGATAATGTGGCCATGCCATTATATTATAAAGGCATGAAACGAAAGGAGCGATTGGAATTAGCAGCTCATTACCTAGAAAAAGTTGGTTTAGCAGATTGGTCTCATCATTTACCAAATGAAATGTCTGGTGGTCAGAAGCAAAGAGTGGCTGTAGCTAGAGCCTTGGTTACAAATCCTAAAATATTACTTGCAGATGAGCCTACGGGAGCATTAGATTCAAAAACTTCTTATGAAGTAATGGAGCTCATTCAAGAAATTAACAGCGAAGGTAAAACTGTTTTAATTGTTACTCATGAAAATGATATCGCAAATATGACCAAGCGAATCATCAATTTGAAAGATGGCGTAGTTATAGATGATAATTTAATTAATCAACATATACTAAACCAACATGTTTGATATTGAGCGTTGGCAGGAAATATTTGACACATTAAGTAAAAACAAGTTAAGAACTTTTTTAACAGGACTTTCTGTGGCATCAGGAATATTTATATTAGTTGTTTTACTAGGATTTAGTTCAGGAATACAAAATGGGGTTTCAGATCAATTTTCAAATGATGCTAAAGGAGAAATAAGTGTTTGGACAAGAAGTACTACAAAAGAATATAAAGGGTTAAACCCAGGAAGATATATTCAATTAAAACAAGAAGATTATAATAGAATAAACCAGCTTTATGGTGATTATTTAGAATATAAATCTTCAAATTATATGATTTGGAGAGCACAAACTAATTACTTAAAAGAAGCTGGAAATTACCGTGCTTATGGTGTGTTACCTGACTATCAGTTTATAAAAAATTCTGATATTGGGTCGGGAAGATTTATTAATTTTTCAGATATAGAAAACGAAACTAAAGTTGCTGTCATTGGAAATCAAATCAAATTAGATTTATTTAAAAATGAAGATCCAATTAATAAAGACATTAAAATAAATGATATTAACTTCAAGGTCATTGGAGTTTTTTATGATCCGGGAGGAGAGCAAGCCGAAAGCGAGATTTTTATGCCCCTTACTACAGCTCAAAAGGCATTTAATGGAATAGACATAATTAACAATTTGAGTTTTACAGTTAAAATGTCTGATGATATAGATGCCTCTACACAGTTAACAACTTTTGTTGCTTCGGGTATTGAAAGGGAATTAAAACAAATGCATACTGTTGCTCCAGATGATGCAGGGGCCATTAGAATACAAAATTCTTTAGAGCAATTCAGACGATATTATTCATTAATTAGCATAATCAAAGCTATTTTTTGGTTTGTAGGTATTGGGACTATTATAGCAGGAATTGTTGGTGTTGGTAATATTATGCTGATTATTGTAAAGGAACGAACCAAGGAAATTGGAATTCGGAAGGCATTAGGTGCATTACCAATGTCTATTGTGGGAATGATTATGCAAGAAGCTATTTATGTGACCATGTTCTCCGGGTTATTTGGTCTTATATTTGGATTAGCACTTCTTGAAATTGTAGGGCCGTTAATTGAAACAAATTATATAAAACACCCACAAGTAGATTTTAATACGGCATTAATTACGGTTTTTGTTTTAGTAATTGCCGGTGCATTAGCAGGATTCATTCCTGCTTACCGTGCTGCTAAAATAAAACCAATTGAAGCACTAAGAGACGAATAATATATGTTTAGCAAAGAACGTTGGAATGAAATATTAGAAACGCTAAATTCAAATAAATTTAGAACGTTTTTGACAGCATTTGGTGTGTTTTGGGGCATTTCAATTCTGGTTTTACTCTTGGCGCTAACAAGTGGATTAGAAAAAGGTGTTACGGCTGGATTCCAAAATATGACATCTAATTCTAGTTTTTTATATGTGCGCGGTACATCAATGCCATATAAAGGCTTGCCAAAGGGTCGAAGGTTTCCTTTAAAACTAGGTGATATTGAAGCTTTAAAACGAGAAATACCTGAATTAAAATATGTAACTCCGCAAAACCGATTGGGAGGTTATATGGGTTCAAACAATGTCACTAGGAACGAAAATACAGGAGCATTTCAAGTTGAAGGGCATTTTCCAGAATATATAAAGCAAAAACCCATGGACATTCTTGAGGGTCGTTTTATTAGTTACTCAGATATAGATGACAAACGTAAGGTATGTGTTATTGGTAGAGAAGTTGTAAAAACCTTATATGAAAATGATGAAGATGTAATTGGTTCATACATAAAAATTAATGGGGTGAATTTCATGGTGATTGGTCAGTTTAAACTGAAAACAAGTCAAGGCAACCAAGAGGAAGAGGGAAATACTATTGTCATCCCTTTTTCAGCATTTGGTCAAGCTTTCAATACTGGGGATAATGTGTCATGGATGAATATAACTGCAGTTGATGAAGTAAATATAGCAGATTTAAGATCAAGAATTTTTGGGGTTTTAAAATCAAGACATATTGTGCATCCTGATGATGATGGTGCTTTTGGATATCATGATTTATCTGAAATGTTTCAGAAAATCTCAGGCTTATTTTCCATTTTAACCTTTATTGGTTACTTCGTGGGAGCATTAATTTTAATGTCGGGAATTATAGGTATAAGTAATATTATGCTCATTGTTGTTAAGGAGCGAACTAAAGAAATTGGAATAAGAAGGGCGTTGGGTGCGACTCCTTTTGTTATCAGATCACAAATATTACAAGAAAGTTTAATATTAACTATTCTATCTGGAATGGTAGGGATTTCATTTTCAACTGGAGTCATATGGATTTTAAACTATTTGGTTGATTTATATGGGCCAATAGACAATTTTATAAATCCCAGCGTAAATATGACAGTTATCTTTATAGCCTTATCAATATTAATTATTTCTGGAATTCTTGCAGGTTTAATCCCAGCAAATAGTGCAACAAAATTAAAACCTGTAGACGCCTTAAGAATAGAATAATATCAATATCAAATAATGAAAAGAATAAAAACATTAATTACGTTAATATCAATTGTAGTAGTATTTTCTGTAGCTTTAGTTTATTTATGGCAAAAAAATCAGGAGGATCCTATTTTATATTCCACAGAATCGCCCTCTGAACAAACTATTTTTGTTAAAACGGTTGCGACAGGAAACATTGTTCCTAAAGAAGAAATTCTTATAAAACCTAATATTTCTGGAGTTATTGAAGAAATTTATATTGAAGCTGGAGAGTATATTAAGTCTGGAGATTTAATTGCAAAAATCAGGGTTATTCCAAATATTTCGTCTTTAACAAGTGCGAAAAACAGCATTTCCTCAAGTCAAACGGCATTGGAAACAGCTCAGATTAATTTTCAAACACAGACAGCCAATTATGATCGTCAAAAGGCGCTGTTTGAAAAAGGAATCATTTCTGCGAATGATTTTGAAGGCATCAATAATTCTTACTTACAAGCTAAGCAAAGTGTAGAACAGTCCAAAATAAATTTAATGTCTGCTAGACAGAATTATGATATCATTAAAACGGGAACTACTAGTGGCTTGGGTAATATAGCACAAACGTTGGTAAGAGCTACTATTTCGGGAATGGTATTAGATGTGCCGGTAAAAGAAGGAAACCAGGTGATTGAAGCCAATAATTTTAATGAAGGAACTTCTATAGCTTCTTTGGCTGATGTTAAAAAAATGATTTTTGAGGGGAAAGTTGATGAGAGTGAGGTAGGTAAGATAAAAGAAGGATTGCCATTAGAAATTACCGTTGGTGCAATTGAGAATAAAAAGTTTGATGCCGTCTTGGATTATATTGCCCCTAAAGGTATAGCTGAAAATGGGGCTATTCAATTTGAGATTAAAGGAAGTGTTAAATCTATTGATTCTACATTTATTAGAGCGGGATTAAGTGCTAATGCGTCTATAATTTTGGATAAAGCTGAAAATGTTTTAGCCATCAGAGAGGCCTTGGTTCAGTATGACAGGGAAACAAAAAAACCTTATGTGGAGCTTGAGGTTGGGCATCAAAAATTTGAGAGAAAAGACATTGAATTGGGGATTAGTGATGGTATTTTTGTGGAAGTAAAAAACGGGGTTACTAAAGCTGATAAAATAAAAGTGTGGAATCAAATTCAAGGGATTCCAAAATATGCACAAAATAATTAATTTATTTGTAACACTTTCGCAATTAAGTAGACCAATATTTTACATATGAAAAAATTATTCTTATTTATATTAGTTATTTTAACTTTTAAAACACAGGCTCAAGATAATAAATGGACACTTAGAGCGTGTGTAGATTATGCTATTGAAAACAATATTTCAGTAAAGCAAAGTGATTTAGATTTAAAGGCTTCTGAAATAAGCAGAAAAGATGCCATAGGAAACTTTTTGCCTTCTTTAAATGCCTCTGTAAATCATTCCTGGAGTATTGGTTTGGGTCAAGACCCTGTAACTTTTGATGCTGTAAACTCTACCACTAAAAATATTTCTGGTGGTGTTAGTTCTAGTTTAGATCTTTATCGCGGACTTAGAAATCTCAATCAACTGCATCGTTCTAATCTTGAAGTTTTAGCTTCTCAATATAAATTAGACGACATGAAGGATAATATTGCACTTATGGTTGCTAATTCATTTTTGCAAATTCTTTTTAATAAAGAGCAGTATAAAGTTTTATCTGTACAGCATGATATATCTAAGGAAGAATTAAATAGAACAAAAGAGTTAGTAAATGTAGGTTCTTTGCCAAAAGGAGACTTATTAGAAATTCAGGCAACTTTGGCTTCACAAGAGCAACAACTCGTCAATGCCCAAAATGCCATTTTATTATCAAGAATTCAATTGGCACAAACATTATTGATAAAAGACTATCAACAATTTGATATAGTTGATTCAGAATATAACATTCCTGATACGTTTATATTAAATGAGTCACCAGAAGCCATCATCAATAAAGCAAAGGAAACACGATATAACATTAAAATTGCAGAAAATAATGCAAAAATGGCGGCGTATGATTTAAAAATGGCTAAAGGTGCATTACAGCCTTCTTTAACTGGTTCATATAGTTTCGGATCTAATTATTTTCAATCTGGATTATACGACACACCAGATTTTGAAACGCAAATTTCAGATAATAAAAGCCATAATTTCAGTATAAATTTAAGTATCCCTGTTTTTAATGGGTTTTCAGGTAGAAATAATGTAAAAAGGAATCAAGTTAATTTAGATAGGTCTAAATATCAGTTAGAGCAAGCGCATTTAGATATAGAAACTAATGTTTATCAAGCTTATAATGATGCTAGAGGCGCCTTAAAAGCCTATGAAGCGGCCCAAAAAACACTATTGGCCAGAAAGGAAGCCTTTGATTATTCTAAAGAGCGCTATAATGTTGGCTTATTAAATGCCTTTGATTTTAATCAATCGCAGAGCAGATTTGAACAAGCACAAAGTGATGTAGTTCGCACAAAATATGATTATATATTTAAACTCAAAGTTTTAGAATTCTACTTTGGAATTCCTATTACTGACATAAATTAATTAAAATGAGTAAGAAATCGCTTGTTATAATAGTATCAATTACGGTTTTATTATTAATTGCTTTAATTGGGGGTAAAAAAGCTGGATGGTTTGGAAAGAGTGGGAACTTTAAAGAAATAGAAACTAAAAAAATTACAAGATTAGATATTGTTGAAACCGTTTCGGCTACCGGAAAAATTCAGCCAGAAGTTGAAGTGAAAATTTCGAGTGAAGTTTCAGGAGAAATTATAGAGTTACCAATCATTGAAGGACAACAAGTTAAAAAAGGTGATTTGTTAGTGCGTATCAATCCTGATATTTACCAATCCAGTTTAAACCGTGTTCAGGCCTCTTTGCAAAATGTGAAAGCAAATTTAAATCAAGCAGAGGCGTCTTTAACTGAAGCCAAGGCTAGCTATGAAAGGAATAAACAGCTTTTTGAAAAAGGAATTATTTCTAAGTCAGATTGGGATAAAGCGGTGTCAAGTTATGAAATTGCATTGGCAAATAGAGAATCTGCCTATTATAGTGTAAAAAGCGCTGCTGCTACTGTTAATGAAGCCCTTGATAATTTAAATAGAACCACTATCTATGCACCAATGGATGGCACCATTTCTAAATTGGATGCCGAGTTAGGTGAACGTGTTGTAGGAACGCAACAAATGGCAGGAACTGAAATTTTAAGAGTAGCCAATTTATCTAATATGGAAGTTGAAGTTGATGTTAATGAGAACGATATTGTAAAAGTTACTATTGGTGATTCTACAATGGTAGAGGTTGATGCCTATTTAAAAAAGGAATTTAAAGGCATAGTAACTGAAATTTCTAATTCAGCTGATGGTGTTTTAAGTGCAGATCAGGTTACAAATTTTAAAGTAAAAGTTAGAATTACGGAAGCGTCTTATAGAGACTTGGTTGAAGGGAAACCTGACTATTATTCTCCTTTCAGACCAGGAATGACCGCGACTGTTGATATTATTACTGATCAAAAAAACAAGGCTATAAATGTTCCAATTAGTGCCATTGCAATTAAAACAGATACGACATCTACCAAAAGTAGAAGCAAAGAGACAGGTGATCTTAAAGAGAGTCCAGAAAAATTTGAATGTGTATTTGTGAAAAATGGCGATATTGCAGAACTTCGCGTGGTTAAAACTGGTATCCAAGATGATTCTAACATAGAAATCACCAGAGGATTAGAAGAAGGAGAAGAAGTTATTGTTGGACCCTATAATGTAGTAACAAAAACATTAAAAAATGGCGATAAAGTTCAGGTAAAAGCAAATACGAATGCAGATAGTGAAAATAATATTTAAAGTTATTTGTCTTGGCTATAATACTTAATATAGAAACTGCCACTACTAATTGTTCAGTTTCTCTTTCTAAGGAAGGAAAAACTATAATTGCAAAAGAGGATTACGATAAAGGTTATTCTCATGCAGAAAGACTTCATGTATACATAGATGAAGTCTTAAAAAAGGGACAGATTCAGGCAAATCAATTGGATGCTATCGCTATCAGTAAAGGGCCAGGTTCTTACACGGGTTTGCGCATTGGGGTTTCAGCAGCCAAAGGACTTTGTTTTGCTTTAAACATACCTTTAATTTCCATATCAACACTAGAAGCATTAGCACATCAGGTTAAAGAGTGTGACGGTTTTATTGTGGCTATGTTGGATGCCAGACGTATGGAAGTTTATTCTGCTATTTTTGATTCAAATTATAATCAAATTAGAGAGACACAAGCTGAAATTTTAAGTGAAGATTCTTTTAGTAAATACTTAGAACAAGGCAAAGTGTATTTTATTGGAAATGGTGTAGAAAAATCAAAAACTCTGCTTTCACATCCTAATGCTGTATTTATAGATGATAAACTCCCTTCAGCTAAAGAGATGGGGATCCTAGCTAATCATAAATACAAAATAAGCGACTTTGAAGATGTCGCTTATTTTGAACCTTATTATTTAAAAGATTTTGTGGCATTAAAACCTAAATCTTAAGCTTTTTTCCTTATTTCAACTTGATGTGGATATGGTATTTCAATACCTGCAGCATCCAATGCTATTTTAGTTTGTTCAGTTAATTCAAAATATACTGTCCAGTAATCTGCTGATGCACACCAGGGTCTCACCGCAAAATTAATTGAGCTATCGGCTAATTCCAACAAATTTACTGAAGGAGCTGGCTCCTTTAAAACTTTTGGATGTGATGTTAAAACCTCCATTAATGTGTCTTTTGTTTTTTTAATGTCTGAATCATAACCAACACCAAATACCAGATCTACACGACGCGTCCCTTCAGTAGTATAATTAACAATATTCCCATTCGATAGGGAACCATTTGGAATAATAATTTCTTTGTTTGATAAACCAGTTAATTTTGTTGTGAAAATTTCTATTTCTTTAACTACCCCCATTTGACCTTGAGCTTCAATTAAATCACCAATTTTAAAAGGCTTAAAAATCATAATTAAAACACCGCCTGCAAAATTACCTAAAGACCCTTGAAGAGCTAACCCTATCGCTAATCCTACAGAGGCAAGTAAAGCAGCAAAGGAGGTGGTTTCTATACCAACCGTACCTAATACTACAATGATTAAAACTATTTTTAAACCCCAGCGAATTAAGTTTGTCAAAAACTTTTTGAGACTCAAATCGTAGTCTCTTTTTTCCATAGTTTTTGTTAACCCTTTTAAAATGATCTTTACGGCCCATGAGCCAAAAATCCAGATCAAAATAGCGGCTATAAGTTTTGGTCCAAATGTTATAATTAATTCATATGCCATTTCAAGCCATTTCTCTAAATTCATGATTTTTTATTTTTAAATGAAGAACAAAGTTAAAAACTAAATAAGATTAATAGGAATGAATTGTTATTAAATGCATTGCACTATACAAAGGCTGTAGAAATTAGCGCTAAAATAGCAGGAACGGACTGAACATAAAACAAGCGTATTTTTTTTGTTGAATAGGCTCCGTAGATGCCTGCAATAATAACACATATTAAAAAGAAAACAGAAGCATTATTGTCTTTAAGAAGAATTGAATAGATCAATCCTGCGGCTAAAAAACCATTATATAATCCTTGGTTGGCAGCTAAAATTTTGGTCTTTTCGGCAAACGCTTTAGACTTTAGCCCAAACGTTTTTATACCTTTTGGTTTGGTCCATAAAAACATTTCTATGATTAAAAAATAAATATGTTCAAAGGCTACTAGGCTTATTAAAAAGGTTTTTAAAAATATCATGGTTTTAAAAATTTAATAGCATCTTCAACATGTACTACAGGAAGTTGACAAGTGTTATCAACACACACATAAATTAACGTTTCGTTTGGTACATATCGGTTTTCTAGTAAAGGGAAGTTTTTGTCAGTAATGCTTCCTGCAATGAGTTTATTTGGAAGGTATGATTTGTTTAATTCTGAAATTTTGGATGAAGCGCCTTTTCCAACAATGGCGATTTCATAAAACGGATTGGTATAATTGAGCATTAAATCTAACCAATTAGAATACCCAGAGGCATAATCTTCCATCTCAGGCTTCACATTATTGAGCATGGTAAGTGTCGTTTTCCTGTAATGTTCATTATCGAAATAATGAGATAATTTAAATAAGTTTTTAGCCATAATGGAATTACTGGCTGGAATAACATTATCACGGTATTCTATACTTCTTGAAACAAGAGGATCATCTTCATTAGAAGTGAAAAAAAACATACTGTTTTTTTCATTATAAAAATGGTCAAAAGTATAATTTGCTAGATTTCTTGCGGTAATAAGCCATTTGTCATCAATAGTAGTTTCATAAAGGGTTATAAAGGCTTCAATTGTTGAAGCATAATCTTCCAGATAACCATTAATTGAACCTTTACCATTTTTATAGTTGTGATATAATCCACCATCTTCGCGTAATTGATTATGCCATATGAAGTTGGCATTTTTTTCTGCTGAAATTAAATAATCTTTGTTTCCAATTACTCTGTAGGCATCAATATAGCCTTTTAGCATGATAGCATTCCATGAAGTTAGGGTTTTATCATCAAGCCTTGGTTTGGGTCTTTTGTTTCTTACAGATAATAATACGTTGTTCCACTTGCTTTTCTTTTTTGTTAAAATTTCTTTGGTTAACTCATGTTTCTTAAGAATTACATCATCAGAATCTTTTCTTATAAGAACATAATTATCATGTTCCCAAAGCCCATAATTATTAATGTTATAATAATCTGAAAACAATAAATAATCTTCCTGTAATAGCATTTTAAGCTCTTCTTTTTGCCAAACATAAAAAGCGCCTTCTTCAAGTTTTCCTTCAATATTGTTACTATCCGCATCAAGAGAAGAATAAAAAGCACCATTTTCAGTGGTCATATCGCGTTTTATGTATTCTAAAGTTTGAGTTACAATATCTTTGTATAATTCATTTTTAGTGATGAGGTAGGCATCTGAGTATAAGCTAACAAGTTGACCGTTATCATAAAGCATTTTCTCAAAGTGTGGCACATGCCATTTTGTATCAACAGAGTATCTTGAAAATCCACCACCTATTTGATCAAATATACCCCCATAAGCCATTTTTGTAAGTGTAAAATTCACAAAGTCTTGTAGTGTTTTATCATTGTTTTGATACGCATATCTGAGTAGAAAATGATAGTTATTTGGCATCATAAATTTGGGAGCTCGGCTCATTCCACCATCTTTAAAATCAAATTGACTAGACCATTTTTTGACAGTTTCATCAATAAATTTCAATTCAAAATCTGGTGCATCAGTATTCAAATGCACCACATCCATGTTTTTAATCCCTTGTTCTAATTTATCTGCATACTCATAAATTTTTTCTGGTGTTTCCTCGTACAATTTAGAAATCTGATTCAAAGCATTAAGCCATTGATCTTTTCTAAAATAGGTGCCGCCCCAAAAGGGTCTTCCATCTGGCAATGCAATAACGTTCATTGGCCATCCACCTCTTCCTGTCATGAGTTGCACGGCGTTCATGTAGACCTGATCAATGTCTGGACGCTCTTCTCTATCAACTTTCACATTAATAAAATGGTCATTCATTACTTGAGCCACTAAACTATCTTCAAAACTCTCATGTTCCATGACATGACACCAATGGCAAGCAGCATAGCCAACACTAATTAATAACAATTTTTTTTCAGTCTTAGCTCGTTGTAATGTTTCTGAATTCCAGGCATACCATTCTACTGGATTATGGGCATGTTGCAATAAATATGGACTCGTTTCATGTATTAAGCTATTGGTATGCTGTTGTGTCATTTTAATTGGTGCTGAATTTTCACAATTTAGTAATAAAAGGATAAGTGCTAAAACAATGAATGGTAGGTTTCGCATAATTTTAAAATTACGAAAAAAAAAATCATAAAAAAGGCGTTATAAAATAGAACGCCTTTTAATTTTATCTGTTATAATTTTATTATCCATTAATGGCCTCCACAGTTTCAACCTTATCTTTAAGCATTTCTTTAAGCATGTTTTCAATACCACTTTTTAAAGTATAGGTAGAAGAAGGACAACCGCTACAAGCACCTTGAAGCATGACACTGACTTTTTTACTGTTAGCATCATAGGATATGAATTGTATATTCCCACCATCACTCGCTACAGCTGGCTTAACATATTCTTCCAGTATATTTATAATCTCTTTAGAGGTGTCATCAAGCGATTCAAAATGAGCCTCTTTTTGAGCTTCCGAGTTCTTTAAAGTTCCAGTCGCACCTGCAATGATAATATCTTTACCATTTTCTATAAAACTTCTTATAAATTCACGAAGTTCCATGGTTATATCTTGCCATTCAGCAACGTCATATTTGGTAATAGACACATAGTTTTCATCAATAAATACACTTTTCACAAATGGAAAATGAAATAATTCTGTGGCCATAGGAGATGATTTGGCTTCATCAATGGAAGTAAATTCGAATAAGTTTGTTACTAGTTTCTTATTAGCAACAAATTTAATAACGGCTGGATTTGGTGTGCTTTCAGCATACACTGTTACAGGCGTTTTTTTAGGAGCTGAAGATTCTTCAATGACTATACCACCATCATTAAGATACGCTTCAATTTGATCAGCAACTTCATCTTGAACATCCATCCATTCCACAATACTATAGCGTTCAAGAGCTATAAAATTCCAGGAGATATATACCTTTTTCACAAATGGCAAATAAAATAATTGTTGAGCTAATGGCGAGCATTTAGCTTCATCAATATTGTCAAATTCATAACTCTGATGTTTGGTTATAATTTGATTTATTTCAAATTTTATGATAGTATTATTTGATGTTTCTTGCACGGAAACCTTGAAAGTATTCATTTTAGCTAATTTTTTGTAAAAATACAAAAGATAACTTTACATATCCATATATTTATGGTTTGTTGGTATTTAAAATATTGATTTGATAAAGTATAGCTTTATCTTTTTATGTGTAATTTTTAAAACATCAAGGCGTTTAAATACTATCAAATTTGTCTTGAAGTAAAATATATGAAATTTAGAAATATCATTTTTTTAACTATTGGATATTTATATTCTCAGATGGCAATTTCTCAAGAGGGACTGCCTATATATACAGATTATCTTACTGATAATTATTATTTAATTCATCCATCTATGGCGGGGGTTGCCAACTGCTCTAAAGTAAGACTTACGGCGCGCCAGCAATGGTTTGGTCATGAAGATGCTCCAAAGCTTTTAACTTTAAGTATGAATGGTAGAATAGGTGAAACACAATCTGCTATTGGAGGTATTTTATATACAGATAAAAATGGGTATCATTCTCAAACGGGGGCATATGTAACGTATGCACATCATTTAATGTTTTCAAGAAATGAAGTGGATCTGAATATGTTATCTTTTGGTTTGAGCGCCGGCTTTATTCAATATAAATTAGATGAAACAACGTTTTTGTTTGATGGACCAGATAATATTATTGATGGCATTGTTCAGAGTGAGACGAATTTTAATGTTGATCTTGGTTTTTCCTATCATTTTTTAGACTATTATGCACATGCAACAGTTAAGAATGTATTAAAAAATTCGGGTATTAATAATGATATTGAAATCACCAGTAATCTACGACGTTATTTATTTTCTGTAGGCGGTGTATTTGGTCAACTTGGTAGTGACTGGAGTTTTGAGCCATCTGTTATGTTTCAATATAAAGAAGGCACACAAGAAGCTGCCATAGATCTAAATGGGAAGGTTTATAAAGATGTGGATTTTGGTAAAATTTGGGGTGGGATTTCTTATAGAAATAGTTTTGATGGGGCTCAATATTTAGATGGTTCAGGCATTAGTAGCCAAAAACTAAAACAAATCACACCTATTTTAGGTGTGGATTACAAACAATTTATGTTCGCTTATACGTATACTTATCAAACCAACTCTTTGGTTTTTACCAGTGGTGGATTTCATCAATTGACCCTTGGATATAATTTCAATTGTAGAAAAGAGAAATATGATTGTAAATGCCCTGCAGTAAACTAACAGTATGCCAATTATTAAAACTCTTAATGGTATTGCCCCTAATATTCCGGATGATTGTTATATAGCCGAAAATGCCACTATTGTTGGCGACGTTTCAATGGGCAGTCAATGCAGTGTATGGTTTAATGCTGTTATCCGTGGTGATGTTCATTATATAAAAATGGGTAATAAGGTGAATGTTCAAGATGGTGCCGTTATTCATGCAACCTATAAAACATCTCCAACAAATATCGGCAATAATGTCTCCATTGGTCATAATGCCATCGTTCATGGCTGTACTATTCATGATAATGTGCTTATCGGTATGGGAAGTATTGTGATGGATGATTGTGTAGTAGAAAGCAACAGCATTATTGCTGCTGGAGCGGTTGTTACCAAAAACACTATAGTAGAATCTGGAAGCATTTATGCTGGAATTCCTGCAAAAAAGGTAAAGGATATTAGTGAAGAATTAATTTCTGGAGAGATCAATAGGATAGCAGAAAACTATGTTAAATACTCAGGATGGTATGAGTAATTTCTTTTTAAGAGTATCCTTATTTCTTTTTGTATTATTTGTAGTTGGTTGTGGAAGCACAAAGTTAAAGTCTTCTAAAGATTTAAAGATAAATTTTTTGAGCGAGTATATTGTTCCTGATAATTTGATTTTGGACAACACCCTTGTTGGAGGATTATCGGGTATTGATTTTTATAATGGGAAATATTATCTGGTTAGTGATGATTCAAATAACCCCAGAGTTTATGAAGCTAAGATAGTTATTGATGATAATAAAATATCTAATATAACATTTGAAAAAGTTATATTAATTGATAAATCATCAAATTTTCTTGATTTAGAATCTATAAGATATGATTCTGATTTAAACCAAATCCTGTTAACAAGCGAAGGACATGTTTTAAATCAAAAAGACCCTTTATTTTTTAGTGTGTACCCCAATGGGCAAATCCTAAACACCTTTCAAATTCCTGGCGCTTTTAAATCGAATAGTATTCAAAAACCAAGACATAATGCGACCTTAGAAGGTTTGTGTATGGCTTCTGATAAAAAAGGCTATTGGTTAGGTATGGAATTGCCTTTGGAAGTTGATGGGCCAGAGCCTGAATATCCTGAAACAAAATCGCCAGTAAGAATAACATATATAGGTTCTAAAACAAAAGAACCCGAAAAGCAATTTGCCTATTTTTTGGAGCCTGTAGCCAAAGACCCATTGGGCCATTTTGCAGTTAACGGCCTGACGGATTTAGTTCAATACAATGCTAATATTTTTTTAATTATAGAACGAAGTTATTCAAGTGGGTTGGGAAATCAAGGAAATACAATTAAAATATTTGAAGCTGATGTTTCTGATGCAACCAACACAATTAAAATCAATAGCTTAAAAGATTGTGAGTTTATTCCTGCTAAAAAGAAATTGCTTATAAATTTTGAAAATTTAAGAAACGGGTTAACAGATAAAAGTATTGATAATATTGAAGGGATTACATTTGGCCCAAAGTTATCAAATGGGCATCAATCATTAATATTGGTTTCAGATAATAATTTTAACAAACTTGAAAAACAATTCAATCAGTTTATTTTACTTGAGTTGATTGATAATTAGTTGTTTTTTATATTAAAAATCTAAAAAGAGAACTTCAAAACGATTATCTAAAATACCTTTCAATATCTCGGGATTTCCATTTGTAAAAAAGGCATGTTTTGAGTGAGTTTTTTGTAGGTTCAAAAGATGATGTTTTTCTAAAACAGCTTTAGTCTGTCTTGCTACCGCTTCCCCAGAATCAATGATTTTAACATGGTTAGGGAGCATTTCTAGTAATAATGGAATAAGATAGGGGTAATGTGTGCATCCTAATACCAAATAATCAATATTGGCTACCAGCATTGGTTTTAAATATTCTTTTAAAAGCATTCTTACTTCTTCAGAATTAACTTTACCCATTTCAATCAATTCAACCAACCCTTCGCCAACTTGCTCAACCACTTGCAATCCATGTGCATATAAACTGGAAGTGGTATTAAACAGCTCACTGGTAAGCGTCCCTTTAGTGGCTAAAATCCCAATAGCTTTTGTTTTTGAATTTAAGGCGGCAGGTTTTATTGCTGGTTCAATGCCAATAAATGGAACCTCATAGTTTTTTCTTAATAAGCTAATGGCATTTGTAGTCGCAGTATTACAAGCAACGACTATTAATTTACATCCTTGATTAATTAAATATTCGGTGTTTTTAACGCTTAAATCTATAATCGCTTCTTTGCCCTTGATGCCATAAGGGGCATTGGCACTATCAGCTAAATATATAGTATTTTCATTTGGCAAAAGACTATGAATTTCTTTCCAAATGGAAGTGCCCCCAATACCAGAATCAAAAATGCCAATAGGATTTGTTTGCATAGTATACAAAAATAAAAAAGCTGCTTTGTTTAAAGCAGCTTTATATCAATTAAATTAGATAAAATTCTAGATACCTAATTCTTTTTTAACATCATCTAACAGGTTTTTACCATCTGTTAAAATTGCAACCCCTTGTGATGAGTCTAAAACATAATCAAATCCTTGAGCTCTAGATACTTTTAAAATAGCTGTTTTAGCTTTTTCAGTAATAGGCTTTAAAAGATCCATTTCTTTAGTTTGCATGTCCTGTTGCGCTTGACCTTGATATTGTCTGATATTGTCTTGCATACCTTGAATTTCTTGACCCCTTTTTGCATTCTCCTCATCCGTTTTAGTAGGAGCTTCTGCTTCATATTGCTTTACTTTGTTTTGAAACTCAGTAGCCATGTTTTGAATTTCAGCTTGATACGATTTAGTAAGTGTTTCAAGTTGTGTTTGCGCTGCTTTATATTCTGGCATTGCAGTTATTAAATCCTGGGTATTTATATGAGCAATTTTACTTTGTGCTTGTGAAAAACTTACAGTCCCAATGCATAGTGCTGTTGCTAATAAAAGTGTTTTTAATTGTTTCATTTTTTAAAAGTGTTAACTGTTGTGAATTATTAATTGTTATTGTTTGTACTATCTTTTGCCTTCTGGCGTTCTTCTAATATTTTCTTTTTTCGTTCTTCTAATTCTTTTTTTCTGGCTTCTCTTTCAGCTAATTTTTTCTGTCTGTTTTCTTCAATAAGCTGTTCTCTCGTTTTTGTCTCAGTAACTTTTTCTTCAGACACTTTTGTTTCAGATGCTTTCGTTTCTGTTACATTTGCTTCTGAATTAGTTTGTGATTCTTTAGTTTCTGTTTCTCCTTTTCTAGCATCTAATTTGGCCTGTTTAGCCTGCTCTCTTTCATCTAATATTTTTTGTCTTCTAGCTTCAGCCTCTAATTTCTTAGCTTCTCTATCGGCTAAAATTTCTTGTCTTCTTTTTTCAACAGCACTTTCTCTTTGAGTTTTCTTATCTTCTAATGCTTGTTCGCGCGCATCTAATTCTTCATTAATTTCAGGCAGTAATTCTTCATTTTGAGCTGCTTTCTTTTCAGCTTTA
>DATCZQ010000165.1:0-2432 GCA_036525815.1 Yeosuana sp.
TGATAAATAGTTTTTCATTGAATTTTAAATGAGATCCATAGGTGCTTAAGAAAACACCCGCTGGCCTTAATACAAAGACCACTATACCAAACAAAACCGCAGTATTCCAATTATAGATCAATAGTAAATCTTTAATATTAATGTTTGCCGCAAGAAGGATAAAAAGTATTGAAATGAGTAATACGCTTAGCGACTCTTTAAAATAAAGCAGCTCTTTCAAATAGGGGGATTTTGAGTTTCCTAGAACCATGCCCATGACCACAACCGCCAATAGACCCGATTCGTGAGCAAAATTATTTGATAAAACAAAAACCCCTAAAACTGAGGCTAGCGCAAATACATTTAATAAATAATGTGGTATCCACTTTCTGTTAATTAAGAAATTTAAAGCATGCGCGAAAGCGAAACCAAAGGATGCGCCAAATAAAACAATTTTTCCAAATTCAATAAATACTGTTCTTGTAAACTCCTGTCCAGATTCTACGGTAATGAATTCAAATACCAAAACCGCTACCAATGCACCTATCGGATCTATAAGAATCCCTTCCCACTTTAATACAGCTGACACGTCTTTTTTTAGAGGTATATTTCTTAAAATAGGGGTGATTACAGTTGGTCCCGTAACAATGATCAATGATGAAAACAAAAAAGAAATTTGCCAGCTTAAATAAAATACATAATGCGCCGCAATGGCGCCTCCAAAAAAAGTAACCAAAGAGCCAATAGTGATGAGTTTTGTAATGGCGGGTCCAACATTTTTAATTTCGCCAGTTCTTAATGTCAAACCCCCTTCAAAAAGAATTATGCTTATCGCTAAAGAGACAAAATAAAACAAACTCTCTCCCGGAAATAATCCTTCGCTGCCGTTCCATTGGGGTTCTATCCATTTGGCGCCGTCTTCGGATAAGAATTCTGCAGCTATTGGACCAACCAATAATCCAATTAATATAAGGGGTAAAATCGCGGGAATTTTAAATTTCCATGCAACCCATTGTGCCAATATTCCTAAAATGATAATCCCGCTTAATTCTAACATCCCTTGTCTTTTGCTTATAAAGATATATTAAACATCCTAATCCCATAAAATTATTAAAATTATCTCTATTCACACGGATTTATCCTGAAGTTAAAAAATAGTATCTTACAAGCGCAACAATATTAAAACAGCCATTGAAAACAAATCTCTTTAATACCATTGGAGTTGGGGTCGCCTTTTCTCCGAACCTAAAAGCGAACATATATGAAGCCGCGCGACTTTCGCTAATTTTTAATAGCAAACTGTTTCTTATTCATGTTGGTGAGCGTACTGAAGATAAAGAATTGCAACTCAAACAAATTCTATCCCCTTTTATTGATAAAAAACTTTCTTTTGAATTTGTGTTTCAAAATGGCGACCCCGTTGATGTAATTCTGACTACAATAGAAAAACTTGGTATTGGATTAATTGTGCTTGGTGCGCTTCAGAGAGAGAATTTTCTAAAATATTATCTAGGATCAATAGCAAGAAAGATTGCAAGAAATGTTAAATGTTCTATTCTTTTACTAACTAACCCTTCGGTTGAAAGAGTTCCCTGTAAACATATTGTTGTTAATGGTCTGAAGGACCCGAAAACAAAAACCACAATTGAGTCAGCTTTCTTTTTTGCGAAAAAGTTAAGTGCTGATAAAGTAACTATTGTAGAAGAGATAACCAAACAAGAGGTTTCGGTAAAGGTGTTTGACGACAGGTCTTTAAGACGATTAAAAATTGCCAAAGAAAGGATTAAATTAAGGGAGGATTCCCGTGTTAAAAGTATTATCAATGAGATTCCTGAGGGCTATAAAACGGGGGTTGTAGTAAAAACCCAGCCTATTTTTGGGAAAAGAGGATACTCCATTGGGCATTATGCCCAATTTGTTAGGGCTGATTTATTGGTGATGAATTCTCCTTCTGAAACTACATTTTGGAACCGATTATTTCCTCATGATATTGAGCACATATTAACTGAACTGCCAACAAATGTATTAATTGTAAGATGACCCATAAAAAGGATAAAATAAAGATTTTTGTTCATCAACTACCAAAGAATATCTTTTCTGGTTTTGTAGTAAGCCTAATTGCTTTGCCTTTAGGGTTGGGTCTGGCTATGGCAAGTGACGCTCCGCCAATTTCTGGAATTGTAACTGCAATTGTGGGTGGGATAGTTGTGTCAATACTTGGGGGAAGTCATGTTACAATTACCGGACCCGGAAACGGACTAGTTGGGGTTACAATTGTTACTATAGCGGCACTTGGTTTAAATGATGCTTATGTAGCAATTGTTTGTTCTGGTATTTTTGTGTTCGCTTTGGGTTTATTTAAAATGGGAAAACTTTCCGATTTTTTCCCTTCATCAGCTATTCAAGGAATGCTGGCGGCAATTGGTCTGATTATTTTGGGAAAACAATTTCAC
>DATCZQ010000166.1:0-42412 GCA_036525815.1 Yeosuana sp.
AAGAGAGGGAGAAAACACAGGGTCTTCATAAATTCTGAAAGCTTCTGATTTCCCTTCACCAGAAGGCAGTTCTATAATGGTCTCACTTTGTTCGTTTCCAATGGTTCTTAAACTGGCTTTGGATATTTTTTTATTAAATGAGGCTATTTCAAGTTCAAAAAAAGCAACTTTACTTTTATCTAATTTTAGTTTAGTTATAAGTTCAGGATTTTTAGGAGATTCAATTTTTTTCCAAGAATTTTGACCAAATACTGAAAAGGCAATTAAAAATATTGTCAATGTGAAAACATAATGTAGTTTTGCTTTCATTTAATTTTGTTTAGGGCAATTTCAATTAGCTATTTATAACAAATTTAGCTTTTTTTAATCAGAATAACAATGAAGCATTTTATGGGGAATATTACGAATATAGAATCATATCAATCTAATTATAATACAGTAGTGACTATAGGTACTTTTGATGGTGTTCATGTAGGCCATCAAAAAATTATTAAGCGTTTGGTGAATACAGGTAAAGCCAATAATTTAAAATCGGTTATTCTTACTTTTTTCCCGCATCCAAGAATGGTTTTGCAAAAGGAGGCTAAAATAAAACTTATTAATACTATTGATGAGCGTACCTGCATTATTGATAATTTGGGATTGGATTTTCTGCTTATAAAAAAATTTACAAATGAGTTTTCAAGACTTTCTGCAGAAGATTTTGTGAAACAGATTCTGGTAGACAAACTTCATGCAAAAAAAGTAATTATTGGTTATGACCATCGATTTGGAAGAAACAGAAATGCTGATATTGAAGATTTAAAGACTTTTGGTGCGCTTTATAATTTTGAGGTTGAGGAAATTTCTGCTCAGGATATTGATGATGTTGCGGTGAGTTCTACTAAAATCAGAAAAGCATTAAATGAAGGGAACATAGAAACAGCAAATAAGTATTTAGGGTATGATTTTATGTTGACAGGAAAGGTTATTGAAGGAAAAGGATTAGGTAAACAATTAGGGTTTCCCACGGCTAATATTCAGATAAAGGAAGATTATAAACTCATCCCTAAACAAGGGTCTTATGTTGTTAGTGCTTTAATAGATAACCAGAAAATTTATGGGATGCTTAATATTGGAATGAACCCCACAGTTAATGGTGAGAAGGAAAGCATTGAAGTGCATTTCTTTAACTTTAACCAAGATCTTTATAACAAGGATATTCAAATTAATTTGCTGCATCGCCTTCGTGATGAGATTAAATTTAATTCTGTTGAGGCCTTAAAAAAACAATTATCAAAAGACCAACAAACATCGCTTAATTATATACATAGCAAGCTTTAATTAATTCTATTTTGCATTAAAAACAAAGCAGAAATTCTTAGTAATTCCCTAAATTTGTCACTTAAATTTTAAAACATGTTACAAGTACCTTTTATTAGAGAAAATAAAGATTTGGTGATTGCGGGATTAGCAAAACGAAATTTTGAGGCTAGCAGTTTAATTAATGAAGTTATTTTACTGGATGAAGACCGAAGACGTATTCAAACGGAATTAGATAGTTTACTAGCGGAGTCAAATACATTATCAAAAGAAATAGGTAACTTGTTTAAATCTGGCGAAACTCAAAAAGCTAATATTTTAAAAGAAAAAACAGGCCAAATAAAAGAAACTACCAAAGAGCTAAATGAATCCTTAAACCTTAAGATTGAGGCATTAAACCAGTTGTTATATAAAATACCCAATGTGCCAAATAGTATAGTTCTTCCAGGTAGCTCTGAAGAAGATAATGAAGAAGTTTATAAGGAAGGTGCTATTCCTGTTTTACATAAAGGGGCATTGCCTCATTGGGAATTAGCCAAAAAATATGATATTATTGATTTTGAATTGGGTAATAAAATTACTGGAGCCGGATTTCCTGTCTATAAAGGAAAAGGGGCAAAACTTCAACGCGCTTTAATAACTTATTTTTTGGATAAAAATACGGAAGCAGGGTATACAGAATACCAATTGCCTCATCTTGTAAACGAAGCTTCAGGGTTTGGAACAGGACAATTACCTGATAAAGAAGGGCAAATGTATCATGTTACTGAAGATAATTTATATTTAATTCCAACAGCAGAAGTGCCTGGAACCAATATTTTTAGAGATGTACTCCTTAATGAAAGTGATTTGCCTATAGGAATTACCGGTTATACGCCTTGTTTTAGAAGAGAGGCAGGAAGTTATGGAGCTCATGTAAGAGGATTAAACAGATTGCATCAATTTGATAAAGTGGAAATTTTACGTATTGAGCATCCCAGTAAATCTTATGAAGCTTTAGACGGGATGGTTGATCATGTAAAAACCATCCTAAAGGAACTGAAATTACCTTATAGAATATTGCGTCTTTGCGGAGGTGATTTAGGTTTCACGTCGGCTTTAACTTATGATTTTGAGGTGTTTTCTACAGCTCAGAATAGATGGTTAGAAATATCTTCGGTATCCAATTTTGAAACCTTTCAAGCCAATCGTTTAAAATTGCGTTTTAAAAATAGTGAAGGAAAAAATGAATTGGCTCACACACTCAATGGAAGCTCATTAGCTTTACCTAGAGTGCTTGCGGGAATTTTAGAAAATTACCAAACAGAACAAGGTATTTTAATTCCGGAAGTATTACAAAAATATACAGGGTTTTCGTTAATTGATTAATTTTAGTTTTTATAATCAAAAAGTAGCCTTTAGATTACATAAAAAACTGTACTTTTTAACAATTACCGATTAAGTGATAAAAATTTTGGTCGTTTAACGATTTTTTCATTTTTTTTTTTGAGATTTCATATTTATTTCTGAAGTTAGCTGCACCAAATCTAGTTAACCTTTAAACCATGAAAAATCTCAAAAGAATCTTTCTTCTTTTATTACTAGTTTTCTTTGCAAGCAAGATTTTATTTTCAGATTTTGAATTATCAAAATCTGAAAATAAAACCACTGCAGTTGTAAATAAATAGGGATTAATTTCGTTTGAAAAACGTCCCCAATCTAGTAATTATTTCGTTTTAAATATTAGCGGAAATTAATAGGTATTTATTTAGGTTGGTAAATGCCCGGATTCTATTCGGGCATTTTTTTTATAATAATATTTACAATATCAACCCGTCACATTTGTTATCTTTACCTTATGAGGTATATTTTAATAATTCTGTTTCTTATAGTTGCAAATGCGTATGCGCAGAATGCGGACATATTTGCAAAAGACTACTTTGAAAATGGGGAATATGAAAAGGCTTTAATTGAATATCAAAAATTATTTGAGCAATCACCCAATAACATAAATTATATTACCCAAATAGTGAGCTCTTATCAGCAGCTAGAACAATATGATGAAGCGGAAAAGTTTTTATTAAAACTTATAGAAAAGGTTAATTACGCCGATTTTTTTGTTGAATTAGGATATAATTTTCAATTAAAGAATGATTTGACAATGGCCAACAATTACTACGCAAAAGCCTTGTCAAGTCTTGATATAAATGTTAACAATGTGTTTAATGTCTCGCGCAGTTTTCAAACCCATTCATTATTAAATGAAGCATTGGCAACCTATGAAAAGGCCATGATATTAAAGCCCGATTTTAATTTTAAATTACAAATGGCTCAGATTTATGGTGAGCAGGGTGATGTTGAAAAGATGTTTGTGAGTTACATAGATTTTGTGCAAAATAACCCAGTTGTTATCAATAATATTAAACGCGCTATTAATGATTTTATAAGTGAGGATGCGACAAGTGAAAATAATATTTTACTAAAAAAAATTCTGTTAAAAAAAATGCAGCAAGAGCCTAATATTCTTTGGAATAATATGCTTAGTTGGTTATTTATTCAACAAAGAGATTTTGATAAGGCTTTTATTCAAGAAAAAGCCATATTTAACAGAGAGCCCGAAAGTCTTGATAGAATAGTTGAATTGGCAAACATTGCGATTAACGAGAATGAAGATGAGGTAGCTATAGAAATACTGTCTTATTTAATTATCACTGCTCAAGATTTAGATACTTTAATTAGTGCAAATGATAGCCTGCTTCAAATAGAGATCAAGGAAAGTTCAAATAAGGATTATGATAAAATTAATGCGAAATTCTTGAATTTATTTAATCAATATGGCACATTTTCACAAACGCTGGATTTGCAAATAGCTTATGCTCATTTTTTAGGGTTCTATTATAATAAAACCTCACAGGCCACTGCTTTTTTGGAAAACACCCTTGAATTACCTTTAAATGATTTACAAAAAGCTAAGGTTAAGTTAGAGCTAGGTGATATTTATGTTTTACGTGAAGAATTTAATACCGCTTTGGTGTATTATACCCAGATACAGCGCAGCTTAAAAAATAGTACCATTTCACAAGAAGCACGTTATAAAGTAGCTAAAACAAGTTATTATAAGGGTGATTTTACTTGGGCAGAATCGCAACTGAAAATTTTAAAAGCATCTACTTCACAGTTAATTGCTAATGACGCTTTAGATTTGAAACTTTTAATATCAGATAATAAGTACGAAGATTCTCTTCAAGTGGCTTTAAAGTTATATGCAAAGGCGGATTTAATGGCCTTTCAAAATAAAAATGAAGAAGCCATAAAACTGCTGGATACTATATTACAAGAACATAAAACAGAAAGCATCGTGCCTCGAGCATTATTCAAACAAGCCCAATTATTTGAAAAGGGGAAGGAATACCAAAGGGCTGAAAATAATTACTCTAATATTTTAATAAATTATAAAGAAGGTATTCTAGTTGACGATGCCACTTTTGCTTTGGCAAACATATATATGAATTACTTATCTGACCCACAAAAGGCAAAGGCCTTGTATGAAGATATTGTTTTTAATCATGTAGATAGTATTTACTTTATAGAGGCAAGAAAAAGGTACAGAGCTTTACGCGGAGATGCTATAAACCTATAATTTTATGATTATTGCTGAAACCGACCGGCTTATTATAACTGAATTGTCCCTTGAGGATGCCCCATTTTTTCTGGAGTTAGTAAACACTCCAAATTGGATAAAATATATAGGAGACAGAAACCTAAAAACTGTAAAAGAGGCTGAAGAATATTTGTTGAATGGTACCTTAAAGAGTTACGCAGAATTTGGGTTTGGATTTTATAAATTGCATCATAAGAAAGATAATAAAGAGATAGGTACTTGTGGATTAATAAAAAGAGAACAATTAGAAGAAGTTGATTTAGGTTTTGCTTTTTTACCGGAATTTGAAGGTAAGGGCTTTGGTTATGAAGCTTCAATTGCCATTATAAGGATGGCAAAAAAACGCTTTCATTTGAAGAAACTATTAGCAATTACTTTAACAATCAATGGTAATTCAATAAAACTTTTAGAAAAACTAGGATTTATCTATCAAAAAAGAATAAAACCTTTTGATGATGATCAAGAACTCCTGTTATTTGCAAAACAATTAGATTCGTAATATATTAATAACTATGATAATTTATAATGTAACCTCTAACATTGATGAGAGTATTCATCAAAAATGGTTAGAATGGGTTAAAGAGCATATTCCACAAGTACTGTCTACAGGCTATTTTACTGAGGCAAAACTAACCAAGGTTTTAGTAAAAGAAGATCTAGGGGGTGTTACCTATTCCGTTCAATATAGAGCTAAATCAAGAGAAGCTTTAGAAGCTTATTATAAAAATGAAGCGGCTAAATTACGTCAAGATGCTTTAAAACATTTTGGAGATCAAGTATTATCTTTTAGAACAGAGTTAGAGATAATTGATGAGTATACAGTAAGCTATTAAATTTATTACCCATCTCATATATGACTGTTAAAGCCAAAAAGCATCTAGGACAACATTTTTTAAATGATGAAAGTATTGCAGAAAAAATTGCAGACACTCTTGCTTTAAAAGGGTATAAATCAGTTTTAGAAATTGGCCCTGGAATGGGTGTTTTAACCAAGTATCTTCTTAAAAAAGACATCACTACTTACGTCATTGAAATAGATTCTGAATCAGCAGAATTTTTAAAAGCAAATTTCCTCAATTTAGCCCCAAGAATTATAGAAAAGGATTTTTTAAAGTATGATATTAATGAAATATTTAAGGGAGAACCCTTTGCCATTATAGGAAATTTTCCTTACAATATCTCCACTCAAATTGTATTTAAAATGTTGGAAATGCGCCATCAAATTCCTGAATTTTCGGGTATGTTTCAAAAAGAAGTTGCACAACGTATTTGCTCAAAGGAAGGGAGCAAAGTGTATGGAATTTTATCGGTATTAACACAGGCTTTCTATGATGCTGAATATTTGTTTACGGTGTTGCCTTCTGTTTTTAATCCACCTCCAAAAGTTGATTCAGGTGTATTAAGGTTGGTGAGAAAGGAAAATTACCACTTGCCTTGTGATGAAGCTTTATTGTTTAAAGTTGTAAAAACTGCTTTTCAACAACGTAGAAAAACACTTCGTAACAGTTTAAAAACCTTCAATTTAAGCGAAAGTTTAAGAGAAGATATTATCTTTGACAAACGCCCTGAGCAGTTGAGTGTTCAAGAATTTATTTCCTTGACACAACTGATTCAAAATGACGTTTAAAATCAAATAAATTTTTTCAAATTGTCAGAAGAAAAAGAGAACATACAGTTTCAACTCACCAATGAGCTTATTGAGCAGGTAGAACTTTTAGTTGAACAACAAAAAGACAGAGAACTGCAAAGGCTTTTTAATGAGATACATTATGCTGATATTGCTGATATTCTGGATGAATTGGATCTGGAGGAGGCGATGTATGTTATCAAACTTCTGGATTCTGAAACGACCTCAGATGTTCTTATGGAACTGGATGAGGATAATAGAGAAAAGGTTTTAAAAAATCTATCGGCTAAAGAAATTGCTGAAGAAATTGAAGAGCTGGATACCGATGATGCCGCTGATATTATTGCTGAATTACCGGAAGATCGTCAGCAAGAAGTTATTTCCAACATTGAAGATGAAGATCATAAGGCGGAGATTAAAGAGCTTTTGATGTATGATGAGGATACCGCAGGGGGTCTCATGGCTAAAGAGTTGGTTAAGGTTTATGAAACTTGGACGGTTGCCGGATGTTTGAGGAGAATAAGAGGTCAGGCTAAAGAGGTGACACGCGTGCATTCAATTTATGTAGTGAACAAACAAAACAAACTAGTTGGAAGGCTTTCTTTGAAAGATTTAATTGTAGCAAAAAGCGACCAAAAAATATCAGATATTTATATAAAAAGTGTGGATAGTGTCAATGTCCATGATGATGCTGAAGATGTAGTAAAAGTGATGCAGAAATATGACTTGGAAGCCATTCCTGTTGTTGATAATTATCAAAGACTTATAGGTCGTATTACTATTGATGACATTGTGGATGTGATGAAGGAAGAGGCCGAGAAAGATTATCAATTAGCTGCAGGTATTACAAGTGATGTAGAAGCAGATGATAGTATTTGGGAACTCACAAAAGCGCGCTTACCATGGTTGTTAATAGGCATGTTTGGAGGTATTGGAGCAGCAACCATTATTACTAATTTTCAAGTCGTCTTAAAAGATTACGCCATACTTTTAAGTTTTGTACCATTAATACAAGCAACAGCCGGGAATGTTGGAGTACAATCCTCGGCAATTGTGGTGCAAGGTTTAGCCAATGATACGATTAAGGGAGAACTGTTAAAACGATTGTTTAAAGAATTTTTATTGGGTTTGGTTAATGGCATTGCCATTGCTTTCGTGGTACTATTTATTAGTCATTTCTTTTTTCAAACATCCTATTTAGTATCCTTAACTATCGGTGCTGCATTAATTACAGTGATTATTATTGCCGCTTTAATTGGAACCTTTATTCCTATTTTTTTAGATAAAAGAGGGATTGATCCTGCCGTTGCTACTGGTCCGTTCATTACCACCAGCAATGATATTTTTGGAATTCTTTTATACTTTTTAATTGCAAAAATGATTCTTGGCTTTTGATGAAAATCCTTCATTTAGATACTAATCACCATTTATTAATAGAGCAACTTAATGATTTGGGCTTTATAAATCATGAAGATTATACGTCTTCAAAAGAAACTATTAAGTCTAAAATACATGATTATGATGGGGTTATTTTAAGAAGCCGGTTTACTATTGATAAACAATTTCTTGATGCTGCTACCAACTTAAAATTTATTGGTCGCGTTGGTGCCGGATTAGAGAATATTGATTGTGATTATGCTGAGAAAAAAGGGATTACTTTAATAGCAGCTCCAGAAGGTAACAGAAATGCTGTTGGCGAGCATGCTTTGGCAATGTTATTGTCTTTATTAAACAAACTAAATAAAGCAGACGTCGAGGTTAGAGAAGGGAAATGGTTACGCGAGGACAATAGAGGTGTTGAACTTGATGGAAAAACGGTGGGCATTATTGGTTATGGTAATATGGGAAAAGCTTTTGCGAAAAAACTTAGAGGTTTTGAGGTTGAGATTTTATGTTATGATATAAAGGAAAATGTTGGTGATGAAAATGTGAAACAAGTATCCCTTTTTGAATTACAACAAAACGCTGATGTTTTAAGTTTGCACACACCACAAACCCCCTTAACAGTGAATCTTATAAATGCTGAGATGATTAAGCAGTTTAAAAAATCATTTTGGTTTATTAATACAGCCCGAGGAAAAAGTGTCGTAACCAAAGATTTGGTCGAGGCACTCAAAACAGGTAAAATATTAGGGGCTGGATTAGATGTTCTAGAGTATGAGAAAACCTCTTTTGAAAATTTATTTTCTACAGATATGCCAGAAGCTTTTAAATATTTAATTCATGCCGAAAACGTGATTCTTACTCCGCATGTGGCAGGGTGGACTGTTGAAAGTAAAGAGAAACTGGCTCAAACGATCGTCAATAAAATAAAAGATAAATTTTGTTAACTTTATAAATCTAAAAGTCACAAAATGCAATACATAGCCAATTCACCGGAAGATTACATAAAACAACTTCCGGAAGAACGGCAACCAGTCATTCAAAAATTACGTGAAATCATAAAGGCAAATTTGCCAAAGGGCTTTGAAGAGATTATAAGTTATGGAATGATTGGTTATGTGGTGCCTCACTCAAAATATCCAGCTGGTTATCACTGCACACCCGAATTGCCTTTACCATATATGAATCTTGCCTCGCAGAAAAATTTTATAGCTGTTTACCACATGGGTGTCTATGCTAAAAAGGAATTATCGGATTGGTTTACAAGTGAATTTCCTAAACATAGTAAACGTAAACTGGATATGGGGAAAAGCTGTATTCGCTTTAAAAATTTAAATGATATTCCTTATAAATTAATAGGAGAACTTGCCTCTAAAATGACCTTGGATGACTTTATAGGATTCTATGAGTCTAATTTAAAAAGGAAATAAAATGGAACTTTGGTAACCTGCTAATGAATCTTTTTTATAAATGATATTGAATTACTTAGACATCCTTCAATCGTATAATTTATCTTGGTTGCAATGGTTTGCTATTGGTTTAGCTGCCTTTTTACTGGGATTATCAAAGGCAGGCATTAAAGGGATAGGCATTATTCTTGTCGTTATTTTAGCTTTTGTTTTTGGTGAAAAGACATCCACAGGAATTTTATTACCCATGTTAATTTGTGCAGATATTTTAGCGGTAATATATTACCACCGGCACGCACAATGGAAATACATAGTCAAATTATTGCCTATGATGATTGTAGGGGTATTAGCAGGTGTTTGGCTCGGGAATGATATCTCAGAAATAATTTTTAAAAAATTAATGGCTATAATTATTATTGGATCTGTTATACTCATGTTTTTGGCTGAAAACAGGAAGTCCACAGCCGTACCAAAATCTAAGGGGTTTTCATGGATAATGGGTTTTTTGGCAGGTTTTACCACTATGATAGGTAATTTGGCAGGACCAGTAGCTAATATTTATTTTTTGGCTATTCGAATTCCTAAAAACGAGTTTATTGGTACCGCAGCATGGTTGTTTTTTATAATTAACCTTTTTAAACTACCCTTTCACATGTTTGTTTGGAAAACCGTCAATATTCAAACATTAACTTTAAATACCGCTTTGATTCCTGCAGTTATTGCTGGTTTTATTGTTGGAGTTGCCTTAGTAAAACGGATTTCAAATTTAAATTACCGACGTTTTATTTTAGCGGTTACTGCTATTGGTGGTATGATATTATTATTTAAGTAAGAAAGGAAATACTTGATTCCGATTTCATTCCATAGTTCTTTAGAACTAACGATGGTCGTCATTATTTTCCGTAAACTTGCGTTCCAATTCCGCCTGAAACTCTTCCATAACTGGTTTAACAGTACTTTCAGGAAGATCTGCAATTTTAATATACATGAGGCCATCAACAGAATTGTTAAATAAGGGGTCAACATTAAAAGCTACCAATTTGGCATTTTGCTTGATATATTTTTTAAGCAGAACAGGTAAACGCAATGCTCCTGGTTCTATTTCATCAATAAATTTATCAAACTTATTTAAATCGGCTTCAGTTTCATCAAACACAAAATCTTTATCGGCATCTTTAAGTTTTACTTTAAATTCTTTCTTAGGATGCACATACTGGGCAATGTAGGGGTCGTAATAATGAGATTTCATAAACTCGATCATCAGTGATTTCGAGAAATTTGAAAATTGATTACTTATACTAACACCTCCAATTAAAAATTTGTGCTCTGGAAAACGTAAGGTTATATGAACAATACCTTTCCAGAGTAAAAATAAAGGCATGGGTTTTTGTTGATAATCTTTAATAATAAAAGCGCGTCCCATTTCTATGGACTGACTCATCATTTTATACAATTCAGGCTCAAATCTAAACAGGTCTTGTAGATAAAAACCATCAATACCAAATTGTGCAAATATTTTTGATCCAAGGCCGAGTCTATAAGCACCTACAATAAGTTTATTTTCATTATCCCAAAGAAACATATGGTGATAATAAGAATCAAAATCATCAAGGTCAATCGCTTCATTAGTGCCTTCACCAACTTCCCTAAAGGTTATTTCTCTAAGTCTGCCAATTTCTCTCAGTATGTTAGGAATCTTATCTGCTTGTGCTAAAAACACCTCATAGTTTTTGCTTTGCAATAATCTGAAATCACCCTTTCTAAGGGCTTCGACCTCTTTAAGCATAACTTCATGGGAAATAGGTGTTACTATTCTTTTAGGCATTTTGGCAACCTTTAATGAAGAAGAAATATTATCTAATATTTTAGGTTCATCTTCAAAAGAATTAGAAAGCATATACGTTTTACGTCTTAAAAAATCACAGAATTCATCAAGACTTGGATGTTCATTTTGATCAGCTAAAGAAATAGGTTTTCCAATTCTAACCTTAATAGTTCGCCTTTTTTGTGTTAACAATTCAGAAGGTAATTTGGCGGTTCTTAGAGTGTCACTAATTTTTGAAAGCTTATAAAATAGTCTGCTATTTTTAGCATGAAAATATATGGGAATAACGGGTACTTCAGCTTTTTTAACTAATTTCATGACGGCTTCTTCCCAAGGTTTGTCAACGACCAGTTTACCATCTCTATAGGTTGACACTTCTCCTGCCGGAAAAATCCCCAGTGGATGGCCCTCTTTTAAATGCAGTAAAGAATTTTTGAATCCTGAGACACTTGATTTAATATCCTTTCTGTCTTCAAACGGATTAACCGGCATGATGTAAGGCTGTAAGGGTTCAATTCTATGCAGCAAAAAGTTGGCTATTATTTTAAAGTCTGCACGTTGTTCAAGCATCAATTTTAAAAGTAATATACCGTCAATACCACCAAGGGGATGATTAGAAATTGTAATATAGGGCCCATCTTTGGGTAAACGTTTTAGATCTTCTTCAGGAATTTCAAATTTAATTTGAAAATCATCCAAAATACTGTTTAAAAAAGTGAGGTCTTTAAGATGTTTATTACGGTTGTAAATTTTATTAAGGGTAGAGATTTTAAGTAATTTAATAAGTAACCAGCCAATAAAGGTGCCTAAGAAGCCATAATTATCAACATTGATAACCTTAGCAACTTCTTTTGCTGTAACTAAGCCTATATCTACTTGTTTTCTCATACTTGCAAACCTAATCAAAATTTTTATTTTTTTATCCTAATATTTTTGAGTCGTTTTAAACTCTTTCTAAACAAATCAACAGTGTAAAACAAAAAATTAAAGTGTCACCATTTGAACAGTACCTTGTGTTAATTGCTTAAGTAAAATGGTCTTATCTAATTCTAATTGTTGTATTGAGGTTTCAGAATAATTTCTTATAGTATATAAGGATACATTTTTATGGCAAGTTACATTAAATTTAGCCTTTAAATGATGTAATAGTTTGTCTAAATTATTATAAATATTATCAACACAAACAGAGAAACTAATAGCTGAATTTTGAATGACATCGACCTTCATTTTATACAAATGCAATAAGCTAAAGATTTCGCTTATGTTTTCTTCAACGATGTATGAAAAATCTAAAGAAGACAGGGATATTAAAACTTGGTTTTTCTTAACTATAAAACACGGAATATTAGGATCTAAAGGAATTCCTTTGCCGACTTTAGTTCCAGAGGCTTCAGGTTTAATAAAAGATTTGACATATAAAGGGATTTCTTTACGCTGAAGTGGTTGCAGGGTTTTAGGATGAATTACCGAGGCACCGTAAAAGGCTAATTCAATGGCTTCTCTATAAGATATTTTATGCAATAATTGGGCATTGTCAAAATAGCGCGGATCGGCATTTAAAACACCAGGAACATCTTTCCAAATGGTGACACTTTCTGCATTTAAACAATAGGCAAAAATGGCCGCCGTATAATCACTACCTTCTCTGCCTAAAGTAGTTGTGAAATTATTTTTATCACTACCTAAAAAACCTTGTGTAATATTTAAAACGGAGGGATTAAATTTTTTGTTTATTAAAGCTTGGGTTTCTTCCCAATTTACGTTTGCTCGTCTGTAGTAATTGTCGGTTTTGATAAATTCACGAACATCTAACCAGTCATTTTGAAAACCTATGTCGTTTAAATAAGCACTTATAATACGGGTGGAAACGAGCTCACCAAAACCTATTAACTGATCATACACAAAATTATAATCTGGTGATTTATTGCTTTTTAGAAAACCATTTAATTCATCAAATAAGTTGGATAAGGTTTTAAAAATGGGATGTTGTTCATTTTCAAATAAATCTAAAAGAATGGCATTGTGGTATTTTTTAACCTCTTGTAAAGAGCTTTGCAATTCCTTTTTATTATTAAAATAGTTGCTGATGACAACCTCCAAGGCATTGGTTGTTTTGCCCATGGCAGAAACCACAATCAAGGTCTTTTTATGACCTGCTTTTTGAAGAACTTTAGCCAGATTTTTAACACCATTCGCATCTTTTACAGAAGCCCCGCCAAATTTGAATACTTGCATTATAGTTTGGATATATAATTTTTAATTCCTTTTTCATTTAAATGTACCACGTTCCAGTCATGCATAATATGAGCCCCTTTTTTTTCATAAAAAACAATTGCTGGTTCATTCCAGTTAAGTACTTCCCAAGTAATACGTTTTACTCCTAAATGATGCCCGTATTTAACGACTTCGTCTAATAAGGCCGAGCCAATGCCAGAACCTCTCATAGCATCACTTACTATTAAATCTTCTAAATGTAAAGCCTTTCCTTTCCATGTTGAATATCTTTTATACACTAACGCCATACCTTCAATTTTTCCATGCACTTCTGCAACAAAACAATGAAAGGAAGGGTTTTCACTAAAACCATCATTTTCTAAATCACGAATAGTTACTTCTACAGCCTCTGGTTCTTTTTCAAAAACCGCTAATTCCTTAATTAATGATAGAACTTGAGGCATATCACTTTTTTGGGCGTTTCGTATTGTAAAGCTCATAGGGTTATATTTAATTCAAAGATAGAGTAAAGTTATTTATTTAGGATATGGAATATTTAACGAAATCGTTGTAGTTGGATTAAAAAAGACAGATATTTGCAGAAACAAAACGACCCTTTTATGTTTAAAAAGAATCAAACGCTTGGAGAATTTATAATTGAAAATCAAATGTCTTTTAAATATTCTTCTGGTGAGTTGTCTACACTCTTTAATTCCATTCGTTTAGCAGCAAAAGTAGTAAACCATGAAGTTAATAAAGCAGGTTTGGTTGATATTATTGGAAATGTGGGTGAGGTTAATATTCAAGGTGAAAACCAACAAAAATTGGATGTATATGCCAACGAAAAGTTTATTCAAACTCTAATCAATCGAAATATTGTTTGTGGTATTGCCAGCGAAGAAGAAGATGATTTTATTGCTATTAATAGCCTTGATGAAAATCACCAAAATAAATATATTGTACTCATAGATCCTTTAGATGGGTCTTCAAATATAGATGTAAACGTTTCTGTTGGAACTATTTTTTCGATCTATAGAAGAGTAACTCCTGTGGGTACGCCTGTAACATTGGAGGATTTTTTACAAAAAGGGAACCAACAAGTGGCAGCTGGTTATGTTGTATACGGAACCTCGACCATGCTAGTTTATACTACTGGTGATGGCGTTAATGGATTTACTTTAAATCCGGCCATAGGTTCTTTTTATTTATCACATCCAAATATGCAGTTTCCAGAAAGTGGAACTATTTACTCGGTTAATGAAGGTAATTATATTCACTTTCCTCAAGGCATAAAAAATTATATTAAATATTGCCAACGCGAAGAAGAAGACAGGCCGTATACCTCAAGATATATAGGGTCTTTGGTTTCTGATTTTCATAGAAACATGATAAAAGGCGGGATTTATTTGTATCCAAAAAGTTCTTTAAACTCTAATGGTAAACTAAGATTATTATATGAATGTAACCCTATGGCTTTTATTGCGGAGCAGGCCAATGGAAAAGCAAGTGATGGTTTTACAAGAATATTAGATATTCAACCAACAGAATTACATCAACGGGTTCCGTTTATCTGTGGAAGCAAAAATATGGTTACTAAAGCTGAGGAATTTATGAGAGAAGCACAATAGCTAATATAATTTTAATATAAAAGGCGAACTTTTTAGTTCGCCTTTTTAATTTTATCATTAGAATTTGTCTTTCACATTATTCATGATCCAACCAATACATTCATTGAAAGTTTCAAACAAACATTCCTCAGGAATTAAATCTGGAATAATATCAATTCGTTCCATCATTAATTTTGGCTGGTTAAGTAAGCCTACAAACAAGACATCAATATTATCCTTTCTTAAATCTACCAATACATCTTCCATAGCATATAAACCAGATTGATCTATATAGGGCATTTTTTCTAAGCGAATAACTACAGTGGATGCAGTTTTAGGTATTTGTTTTGCCAATAGTTGAAAATCGCTGGTGGTACCAAAAAACAGTGGCCCTTTGATATGTTTTATAAAAACCTCTTCTTTTAATTTTTCCGGGAAACCCATTTCATCTTTCCATGCTTCTTCTTTGAGTGGTTTAACATCAGAACTTAAAGCTGTTAAATCGCCAATTTTTTTCATAAACATTAAAGAAGCGATGATCAATCCAATGCCGACGGCATAAACTAAATTCCAAAATGTAGAGAGAAGTAATACTACAAGCATTATTAACACTTCCATACTAAATTTTAGTGGGCCTATTTTAACGTCTTTTGGCATACTGGGGATAGCTTTTAACCCTCTATAATCCATAACCCCTATACCAACTGTTATCAAAATACCGGCAAGTACAGCTGCAGGTATTTTGGAAGCGATAGGACCTAATGCTAATAAAATTATGAGAAGCATAATTCCTGCGATCATTCCAGATAGTTTTGTTTTCCCCCCGGAGTTAATATTCACTACTGTTCGGATAGTTGCGCCAGCACCCGGAATACCACCGAAAATGGCGGCAATACTGTTGCCAATACCTTGTCCAATTAATTCTTTATTGGGTTTATGTTTCGTTTTAGTCATATTATCAGCTACGACACTAGTAAGAAGGGAATCAATAGCCCCCAACAATGCTAAGGTTATGGCCGTAAAAATATAGGGGGTAATTCCAGATAGGCTAAAACTTGTGAATATTTCAAGATTTGGAAGAGGCAAACCACCTGGAATGGCTTCTATGGGTCTGTAATCGAGGCCAAAACCAATAGCAACACCCGAAACTACAACTAAGGCTACCAGCGTACTAGGAATGGCTTTGGTAATTCTTTTAAATCCGTAAATAATAAGAATAGTAAATAAAGTAAGAATAAGTTCCAGCCAATTAATATTTTGGAGAGCTCTTGGTAAAGATTTAATGGCACCTAAAACCCCAGAGGCATTATTTGAAGCGAGTGTTTCTGATTCCTTTTGAACATCTTCTGTAGAAATGGATTGAGCCCTTTCAATAGTAATTTCAAAATCTTCTAAAACCAATATGCCATCACCTGCTTCTTCTTTTAATATATTCTCCAGTATAATTTCTTCAGCAGCTGGTTTAAACTGATTTACATAATTAATATCTTCTTTAGGGTAATATCCAAGAGCCGGTAAAAATTGTGTAATTAATATAATGACACCAATAGCTGTCATAAAACCTGAAACAACAGGGTAGGGAATGTATTTTATATAAACACCTAATCCTAAAACCCCCAGTCCGACCTGAATGAGACCAGCTAAAAAGAAAACAATTAAAATGGAAGGAAGTGCTTTTTCAACGTCACCATCATTAACAGCTATGATTCCTGCAATAACGACCATACTAACCGCAGTCATTGGTGCTGTAGGGCCTGATATTTGCGTATTTGTGCCTCCAAATAGGGCTGCAAAAAAAGCTAGAAATATAGCGCCATAAAGCCCTGCGCTAGGACCCAATCCTGAAGAAACTCCAAATGCTAATGCTAATGGTAAGGCAACAATTCCGGCTGTGATTCCGCCAAAAGCATCTCCTTTAATATTTGAAAATAATTTCTTCATGGTATAGTTTGTTTGCTTGTAATGTAATATTATTTTTAGAATTTAGAAAGAGACAAAGGTCATTATATTAAATTAATCTCTGCTAGTGGTTTCAAAAATTTGATTTATATAACCCGCTTGTATGATTATATTTTCAATTTGCCTATAACCAATTCCATAATAAAGCCTTTTGCTGTCAAAGACCACACTTTTTATTATCAAAATACATTATTTAATTTTAAAAATTGTTATCTGGGTGTTCATATAAAAACGCAGTGCTAACAATTTTGTTAGCACTGTCAATACAATTTTATTTTTATTCTATTGATGAATGTTTTTTATTCAAAAAAAGTCACTTCACCATTGTTTATATCATACATAGCGCCCACAATGAGAATTTCTCCGTTTTGTTCCATTTCTGAAAGTATAGGGCTTTCTTTATGGATTCTATCTATTGTTAGTTCAACATTTTTCTTTGCAACTGTATCAACGAATTCTAAATTAGATGAATTTCTTAAACTAACATCTTTTGGTTCGGTAACGGCCTTGACAGCAGGAGTGATTTTCTCTAATAATTTAGTCAAATTGCCCATTTTAGCATTATCACAAGCACCTTTAACGGCACCACAACTAGTATGCCCTAAAACGACTATAAGTTTTGTGCCGGCTAACTTGGAGGCAAATTCCATGCTTCCTAAGATGTCTTCATTTACAAAATTACCAGCAATACGTACGCTAAAAATATCTCCAAGACCCTGATCAAAAACTAATTCGGCCGAAACTCTTGAATCTATACAACTTAAAATTGTGGCGAAAGGGAATTGACCATCACTAGTATCATTGACTTGCTCTAGCAAGTTTCTATTTGCTTTTAAATTATTTTGAAACCTTTGGTTTCCTTCTTTTAAATATTGTAATGACTTTTGAGGAGTCATAGTTGCTTGTGTTTCTCTCGTATGTGCTTTCATAAAATATTATTTTATTAAAAAATGTTCCCTATTATTAGATTTGATAATTTATTTGAAATTTTAATTTTACCTTCCAGTAATTAAAAGGGAAACATTTGTTTTGTTTATTATTTCATTAATGTCTGACTTTATGAAGTCGGAATCTTGATTAGTATTTTTCTCATCTCGGTCTACATATAATAAACTAATATTGTATTTGTTTAGATAGTTTGATAGATTATTTAGAGTATTATCATTTTGTTCAAATACATATTCCACCATTTTTTTGTCTTCAGGGATGTCTGTTTTTTTTGTAAACTTAGAATTTTTAATGATTTTAAAAGATTTTAATGGTTCCTGAACAAGATCTATTAGCCTTTCTGAAAAATCTAAATTAAATAAACCCTTATAATCATTTAGGAGCCCTAATGATATTTCTATATTTGGTTCTATAGGATTTTTATCTGTAGCTAACATAATAATACCATCATGTTTATCTAAAACAAATTGTGTCATATTATCTCCTATAAAATTTAAAGACTTCGGTTTTCGTTTTCCTATGACAATAATATCTGGCTGATGTTTTTTAATATAGGCCTTAACTTCATTTTTTAAATTACCAAATGCGAAGGAGTATTTTATTTTAATACCATATTCTTCGCAGATTGGGTTAATTAAGGTTTGAATTTTTTTATTGATGTTTATGTGTTCTTTATTAATTATTCTTATAGCAGACAATTGATTGTCTTTTTCTATTATATGAGTTGGTTTTTTTACATAAAAAAATTCTATTTGACCATTTGTCATTTTTGCAAGACTTACTGAGCTTTTTAAGATGTTAGCGGCAGAGCTTTTTAAATCTGATAGCACCAATATTTTATATTTTTTCATAATATTTTAAATTTATGCTGTTTTTGGTCTAAGTTTAAAGAATTCAATAAAGCTTGGTGGGTTTTCAACGATTCCGCGTTCTGAGACTAAATTAATATCTATATTTCTTTCTCTGGCTTTATAGGCAAAATCCTCAAGAATTTCAATAATGTCATTATCAAGATATCTTGTTTTCCTTACATCTAACTCTAAATAGGTATCTCTTGGTAAACTATCTAATTCTTTCAAAATAGCACCTTTATTAAAAAAGGTGACTTCTTCGGCAAATGTCATTTTTATTTTATGTTTCCCATTACTTTTGTCCTCAATATGTAAAAAATGAGAATTTTGATAGCTTTTAATTAAAATAACAACAATCCCGACGGTAAGGCCTAAAAATATTCCCACTAATAAATCTGTAAAAACAATCCCTACCACGGTTACTGTAAAGGGAATCCATTGTTTCCAGCCTAAGTCATACATTTTTTTAAATAATCCTGGTTTAGCCAACTTATAACCTACTATTAATAATATAGATGCTAAAACAGATAAAGGAATCATATTTAATAATCTTGGAATTATAATTACTGATATCAATAAAAGGAATCCATGAATAATGGCTGAAAGTTTGGTTCTTCCGCCAGATTGAATGTTCGCAGAACTTCTAACGATAACCTGAGTAATAGGTAATCCTCCAACTAATCCAGATATAACGTTTCCAGTTCCTTGAGCCAGTAACTCTCTGTTGGTAGGTGTTACATTTTTATGAGGGTCTAATTTATCTGTCGCCTCAACACACAAAAGAGTTTCTAAACTGGCAACAAGAGCTATAGTAAATGCCACAATCCATACCTCTGTATTTGCAATAGCTGAGAAATTTGGAAAGCTAAATTGATTCAAAAAAGAACCGACATCATCAGGTATTGGTACGCTTACCAAATGAGAAGACGAAATGCTTAATACATCATTTGACTTTGTTAAAAAATAGAAAATAATACCAACAATAACGGCCACTAATGGACCTTGAATAACTTGAAAAAATTTGCTTTTTTTAGATAAAATTTTATCCCAAAACAACAAAATACTTAAAGCAATAACGCCAATTAAGGCAGAACCTGGCTTAATATAATTAGTCATATTGAATAATTCTGAGAATGAGTTTTCACCATCAACTTGCATAAAAGACCAAGCACCTTCCGGATTGGAATCATACCCAAAAAAATGAGGTATTTGTTTTAAGATGATAATAATTCCAATACCGGTCAGCATGCCTTTAATCACTGAAGACGGAAAATAATAACCTATAATCCCGGCTTTTAAGATTCCAAAAAGGATTTGAATAATGCCGCCTAAAACAACGGCTACTAAAAAGTTTTCATAGCTTCCTAATGTGCTTATCGCTGTTAATACGATGGCAGCAAGACCAGCTGCTGGTCCACTAACTCCAATTGTTGAACCACTTAATGAACCTACTACAATACCCCCTATGATTCCAGCAATGACCCCCGAAAATAATGGAGCACCACTGGCTAAAGCAATACCTAAACATAATGGTAATGCTACAAAGAATACGACTATACTCGCTGGCAAGTCATTTTTAATATATTTAAACATATTATAATAATTTTATGCATTTAGCATTTTGCTAAATGTTGTTAAAACTGAAAATGGGCTATTTAAAGCCTAAAAAAATAAAATTATAATATGTGAAATTCCGGAGGAGGAGAAATGAGATTTAAATGAGGTTTTGGATATTTTTTAAAATAATATCCATGATGATTTATTGATTTAGTGAATAAGAAATCAGCATTATTTCCAATCTGGTTATTAAACACAACTTCAAAGGTTTTTGATGTTTCGCTGCCTTTTTCTTCTTCTTCTGAAGTAGAATAAAATACGGAAATGTCTACAGAATCATCAACCAATGAAATTATTGTTGGCGCAGCAAGCAAGGCCAAAAAAATTAATGATAAAAAGATAGAACAGATGTTCCTTAACATAATTTAAACAAGTGTAAAGGCGTAAATATAGTATTTTTAAAAAATAATTCTGTTAAGTAATAATTAAAACCTCTTAAATTTCAATCATTTTAGTTTTAAAAATACCGTTAAAAAGATTTATTAAAGCTTAAACTCGAGGTAAATCATTACTATCTTTTAATGGCAAATTGGATTTCCCCATTAAATAGGTGTCTACGTGATAGGCTGCTTGCCTTCCTTCAGAAATGGCCCAAACTATTAATGATTGCCCTCGGCGCATATCTCCTGCCGTAAAAACACCAGGGACATTGGTCATGTAATTTTTAGTTGAAGCATTTATATTAGTTCTAAAATCAGTTTCTAAGCCAAATTGATCAATAAGTGTTGTTTCAGGCCCTGTAAAACCTAAGGCCAAAAGCGCTAAATCACAATCCCATTGTTTTTCAGTATTTGGTAATTCTTTTAATTGTGGCCGTTCACCATCTTTAAAAACCCACTCTACTTCAGTAGTAATTAAACCTATTAAATTACCATCTTTATCACCTAAAAATTCTTTAGTTGAAATACTAAAAAAGCGTTCAACACCTTCTTTATGTGAAGAGCTGGTGCGCAAGCGCATTGGCCAATATGGCCATGGTTGATTGGCGGGCCGTCCAATGGTTGGTTTGCTTAAAATTTCAAAATTTGTAACCGATTTAGCACCATGGCGGTTGGATGTTCCTATACAATCAGAACCGGTATCTCCACCACCAATAACAATCACATTTTTATCTTTTGCATATAATTCTTCTTCAAAATCTGAAACGCCATCAACCCTCTGATTGTTTTGTTTTAAAAAATCCATGGCCTGATGTACCCCTTTTAAATGAGCGCCTTTAATAGGAATACCACGTCTGGTGGTAGAACCACCACATAATACAATAGCATCAAAGTCTTCCTTTAGGGTTTCAACACTAATATTTTTGCCAACATGTGCATTTGTTTTAAAGACAATACCTTCTTCTTCTAAAACATCAATTCTTCTATCGATTACCCTTTTTTCTAGTTTAAAATCCGGAATGCCATAACGTAGTAAACCTCCAACTTTAGCATCGCGTTCAAAAACAGTTACCAAATGCCCCGCTCTGTTTAATTGTTGCGCAGCTGCTAGTCCTGAAGGTCCAGATCCTACAACTGCAACAGATTTTCCCGTTCTGGCATTTGGTGGCTGTGCTGTAATCCAACCTTCTTTAAAGGCAGTTTCTACTATGTTTTTTTCAATATTTTCAATGGTTACAGGGTCTTCATTAATACCTAGTACACAGGCTTCTTCACATGGTGCCGGACATAATCTGCCTGTAAATTCCGGAAAATTATTAGTTGAATGTAATATTTTAGCAGCCTCTTTCCATTTTCCTTTATACACGTTATCATTGAAATCAGGAATTAAATTTCCTAAAGGACAACCACTATGGCAAAATGGAATTCCACAATCCATACATCTAGCGCCTTGATTTTTAAGAGCTTTATCATCCATAGGAATGGTAAATTCTTTATAGTTGTTTACCCGGTTTTCAACCGCTTCGTACTTTTCAACTTCTCTTTCAAATTCTAAAAATCCTGTAGTCTTTCCCATATTCTTAACGTATTATAAGATTTTCTTGTTCTAGTCTTATTAATGCTTGCCTGTATTCTTCAGGAAGCACTTTGATAAATTTCGGTAATTCAGCTTCCCATTTTTCAAGAATTCTCTGTGCTAAAGGGCTTAATGTCGCATTATAGTGATTTTCTATCAAACTTTTTAAGATGTTTATATCTTCAGTTTCTGTAACAGGATTCAGGTTTAAGCCTTCCGTATTACAATGATTTTTGAAGGTGTTATTGGTATCATAAATAAAAGCAATACCGCCACTCATTCCAGCGCCGAAATTTCTACCGACTTCACCAAGAATAACGGCTATGCCACCTGTCATATATTCACAACCATGATCTCCTATGCCTTCAACAACGGCTTTAGCTCCTGAATTCCTTACGCAGAAACGTTCACCTGCTTTCCCGTTTATATAAGCTTCTCCAGCAGTGGCACCATATAAAGCGACGTTGCCAATAATGACATTTTTTTCTGGAATAATAGTCGCCTCTTCAGGGACTTTGATTATTAATTTTGCTCCAGACAACCCCTTTCCTAAATAATCATTAGTGTTACCACTAACAATCAATGTAAGGCCATGTGTTGAAAAGGCTCCAAAACTCTGACCAGCAGAACCGGTAAAATTAATTTTTAGAGTGTTTTCCGGTAATCCTTGTGCCCCATAAATTTTAGAAATCTCATTACTTAAGATGGCTCCAGTTGCTCTATCCATATTACAGATTTTGAGATCTATAACTGTTTTTTCCTTTCTAAAAAGCGCCGGATGCGCTTTATTAATGATTTCAAAATCTAATGACCTCTCCATATGATGATCTTGATGTTCTGTATTATATAATTTGGTATCGGGACTAACAGGAATTCTATGAAGAATTGGAGATAAATCAATACCCAATGCTTTATAATGTTCAATAGCATTATTTCTATTTAATTTTTGAACTTGACCAACCATTTCGTTCACTGTTCTAAAACCAAGTTTTGCCATTATTTCTCGTAATTCTTGTGCAACGAAATACATAAAATTAACCACATGTTCTGGTTTTCCTTCAAATTTTTTGCGTAGCTCAGGGTTTTGAGTTGCAATTCCCACCGGACAGGTGTTTAGGTGACAAACCCGCATCATAATGCAGCCTGAGGCCACTAATGGCGCCGTTGCAAAACCAAATTCTTCAGCTCCTAATAAACAGGCGATGGCAACATCTCGACCAGTTTTTAACTGACCATCGCATTCTAAAACCACACGGTTTCTTAAGTTGTTCATTACTAAAGTTTGTTGTGCTTCAGCCAGACCTAGCTCCCATGGTAAACCCGCATGTTTTAGAGAAGTTAGTGGGGATGCTCCTGTTCCACCATCATGACCAGATATTAAGATGACATCTGCTTTTGCTTTTGAAACTCCTGCTGCCACGGTGCCTACACCAACTTCAGATACTAGTTTTACATTAATTCTTGCTTCGCGGTTCGCTGATTTTAAATCATAGATTAATTGTGATAAATCTTCTATTGAATAAATATCGTGATGAGGTGGTGGCGATATTAAACCCACATAAGGTGTTGAATTTCGGGTTTTTGCTATGCTAGGATTTACTTTAGGGCCAGGTAATTGTCCGCCTTCTCCAGGTTTAGCTCCTTGAGCCATTTTTATTTGAATTTCTGAGGCATTGGTCAAGTAATTTGAAGTGACTCCAAATCTTCCGGAGGCGACTTGTTTGATGGCACTATTTTTCCAGTCACCATTAGCATCTTTATAGAATCGTTCTTCGTCTTCACCACCTTCACCAGAATTGCTTTTTCCTCCAATCCTGTTCATAGCCACGGCTAAATTCTCATGAGCTTCCTTGCTGATAGAGCCATAGGACATGGCACCGGTTTTAAAACGTTTTACAATCTCGGTCCAAGGCTCAACTTCCTCTATGGAAATAGGATCATAGTTTGTAAATTCAAACAAACCTCTAATAGTCATTAAATGACTGGTTTGATTATTTATCAATTCTGAATATTCCTTGTAAGAGCTATGTTTATTACTTCTAACCGATTCTTGTAATTTGGCAATGGTTAATGGATTAAACATGTGTTGTTCTCCGTTTCTTCTCCATCTGTATTGGCCGCCAACTTCTAGATCTAAATCACCTGCAATGTGTTTTTCTTTATAAGCGTTAAGGTATCTTTTGCTAATTTCTTTTTCAATTTCATGTAAACCTATACCTTGAATTCTTGTGACTGTATTTGGAAAATATTTATTAACCACGACAGTGTTAATACCAATGCATTCAAATAATTGAGAACCTCTATAGGAGTTAAGGGTAGAGATGCCAATTTTATTCATGACCTTTAAAATCCCTTTTCCTACCGCTTTATTGAAGTTTTCTACTGCTTCTTCAGTAGAAATAGTGATGTCTAATTCATTGATGTTATCTTCAATAATTTCATTAACCATATAAGGGTTAATGGCACTGGCGCCATAACCAAATAATAGGGCAAAATGATGAACTTCCCTTGGTTCAGCAGACTCTATAATGAGACTTAGTTTAGATCGTTTCCCTATTGTGCGTAAGGCACTGTTAATAAATGAGCAAGCTAATAAGGCAGGGATTGGTGCGTTTTGTTCGTTAACATTTCTATCGGTTAAAATAATAATATTGGTGCCTTCGTTTATTGCTTTTAAAATGTCATTAAGCAGCGTTTGCAAAGCCTCTTCCAAACCGTTATGTCCTTTGTTTATTTCATATAAAATAGGGAAAGACGTTATTTTAAAATCTGGGTTTTGATAGCTTTTTATTTTGTCTAAATCTTGTTTGGAAATTACCGGATTCTTAATTTTTAACTTTTTACAATGACGCTCGTTGATTTCAAAAATATTTGAATCGCTTCCCAATGTTAAACTAATATCTGTAATTAATTCTTCTCTAATACCATCCAATGGCGGATTGGTAACCTGTGCGAAAAGTTGTTTAAAATAATTATATATTAATTGTGGCCTATCTGATAAAACAGCGATTGGGGTGTCAGTACCCATAGAGCCAATAGGTTCTTTGGCACTTTGAGCCATTGGTAAAATAATGGTCTTTACATCTTCTTGAGTATAGCCAAAAATAACCTGCCGCTTATTTAATTTTTCTTCATTTAAAAATATTGGGCAGTCATTATAGGGTATGTCCTTTAGGTGTACTAAATTAGTGTCTAACCATTTTTTATAAGGGTATCTGCTAGCAATTTCCTCTTTAATTTCTTCATCATTTATAATACGTCCGGCATTCATATCAACTAAAAACATTTTTCCAGGTTCTAATCTCCCGTGAAATTCAATATTTTTTGGAGCTATTTCAATGACGCCAGTTTCTGAAGACATAATGACATACCCATTTTTAGTGACAGTATATCGTGAAGGGCGAAGCCCATTTCTGTCTAATACAGCACCAATATAATTACCGTCTGTAAATGGAATAGAAGCTGGTCCATCCCATGGTTCCATTAAACAAGAGTTGAATTCATAAAACGCTTTTTTAGCTTCAGACATATCAGGATTTTTCTCCCAGGCTTCCGGAACGAGCATCATCATGACTTCTGGTAAGGAACGACCTGTCATCAAAAGTAATTCAACCACCATATCCATGGATGCAGAGTCAGATTTTCCTAAAAGGACAATAGGCAAAATGCTTTTTATTTCATCACCAAACCAATCGCTTTTCATTAACTCTTCACGAGAAAACATTCTGGCAACATTACCTCTTAAGGTATTTATTTCACCATTGTGGCACATATACCTAAAGGGCTGTGCTAAATCCCAGGTTGGAAATGTGTTTGTTGAGAATCGCTGGTGCACGAGGGCTAGCCTTGTTACGAACAAAGGGTCGTTTAAATCTTTATAGAATAGTTTAATGTCTTCTGGAACTAATAATCCTTTATAAATTATGATTTTAGTTGATAAACTTGGCAGGTAGAAAAATGAGCTTTCTGATAGTTTTGAATCGTAAATTTCATGTTCTGCTTTTTTTCTGGCGATGAACATTTTTAAGTTAAATTGGAAATCATCCTGTTTAGAATTTTCTTTTCCTATAAAAACCTGTTTAATAAAAGGCTGTGTTTTAGCTGCTAGTTCACCTAAAACAGAAGTGTCAACAGGAACAGTTCTCCACCCTAATATTTCAAGACCCTGTTCTTTTAAATGTTTTTCAAAAACAGTGATGCAGAAAGTTTGCTGATTTTCTTTTTTGGGTAAAAACACATTGCTTACTGCGTAATTTCCAGCTGCGGGTAATTTAAAAGTACAATTTGCTATGAAAAAATCATGCGGAATATCTATTAAAATACCAGCACCGTCGCCCGTTTTACCATCTGAGCTAACAGCTCCTCTGTGTTCTAATTTTTCAAGAATTTCTAATGCTTTATGAATGATGTCATTTGACTTGATTCCTTTTAAACTACAAATAAATCCGGCTCCACAATTATCGTGTTCAAATTCCGGCAAATACATTCCTTGTTTCTTCAACATAATCAACAAATTTTAATATGAAATATCACTTATCAAAGCGAATATATGTAGATGACTTTAAATTATAACAAGGGCTAATTCATTATTTCGATTTTTAATGTATAAAGGAGTTAAAAATAATTATATAACAATTAATGAGGGAAATATTAATAAATATTCAATGATAAAAAATTGGGAATAAATGCAGATATATCAATTAACGGCAATAAAACAGGTTGATATCAGAAAGATTTAAAGTAAACAGGATTAATTTCTAATAATAACACAAATCCTTAATTTATCAAAAAACCAATATATCAAACAAAAATTGACAGCCCCCTAAAAAAACAAGGGTAAAATATAAAAAATGATAAAAATGAATGATATAGGGCTAAAAAATATAGGGGTATAAAACTTTTTATATAAGTTTACGCCGAATTAACGATAAATTAATAGTTAAAAACAATAACTTAAAATTAAGAATTATGAAAAAAATTATTACAATTTCAATGTTTTTGGTAGCTCTTGTCTCATTTGCACAAGAAGAAGTACCAGTAGAGGAAAAGAAATTCACTTTAAGTGGTAGTATTGATGCTTATTATAGAGCGAATCTTAATGCTCCAAATGATGCCGATAATTGGACTAAACCAGGAACTTCATTTGCGAACCTACCAGGATTTGCTTTAGGCATGGCTAACGTTGTGGCTTCTTATGAAGGAGAAAAAGTTGGTTTTGTGGCTGATTTAGTATTTGGACCAAGAGGTACTGATGCTATTTTTGCTTCTCCAATGTATTCTGCAACAGGAAATATAGTTAATCAATTATACGCTTATTGGAATGTTAGCGATAATGTTACATTAACTATGGGTAATTTCAACACCTTTTTAGGATATGAGGTTATTTCGCCAGTTGGTAACTTTAACTATAGTACCTCCTATTTATTCTCTTATGGGCCATTTAGTCATACAGGTTTAAAGGCAGATTTCACTTTATCTGATGATTTAAGTTTAATGGTAGGTGTTATGAATGATACGGACGCTACTGAATTTAATCCAACAGGTGACTATGCGTTTGGCGCACAATTGGGATATAAAGGACAATTCCTAAATGTATTAGTTGATCCTTCTTTCTTTGAAATAGATTTTACAGGAGGATTTGATGTGTCTGATAAATTCTATTTAGGAATAAATGGTGCTTATTATAGCCTTGAAGATGATGGCGGTGGTTTTTATGGTGCAGCGTTGTACCCGCAATTCGCAACTTCTGACGCATTCAAAATTGGTTTAAGAGCTGAATATTTTGTTGAAGACGGTAATTTTGGAGCTATTGGGACTGGTGTTGCTGATAGCAGTGTTTTTGCAGCTACATTAACCGGGAGTTATGTCATTGATAATTTGACTATCAAACCAGAATTAAGACTTGATAGCGCTTCAGATAATGCGTTTTTGGATAATGATTTAGGGCCTCAAAAAAGCTTAAGTTCATTTGTTTTAGCAGCCATCTATAGCTTCTAATTTTTATAATATTTATAGAGAGCAATAAGCAAGTTCTCTAACCTAAAGAACTTGCTTTTGTTTATTTAACAACCTTAAAATATATAATTATGTCTTTATTTAATATACCACTTATAATTCAAGATACTGCTGCCATTGAAGGCGATATGGGAATGATGTGGATGCTGATTTCTGGTATTCTCGTGTTCTTTATGCAAGCAGGATTCTTTTTGGTAGAATCTGGAATGACAGATTCAAAAAATGCAGTGAACATTGCTATGAAAAACTTCCTAGACGTAGCGGTTGGCTCTTTAGCTTTCTGGTTCGTTGGATATTCTTTAATGTATGGTTCAGATGTTTCTGGAGGCGGATTTTTCCACTGGAGCGGTTTTACCTTTTCGCAAGGAGCTGCAGATTTATTCTTCCAAACCGTATTCGCTGCGACTGCCGCAACAATTGTTTCTGGAGCCATTGCAGGGAGAACAAAATATACAACCTATGCAATTTTTAGTATTGTAATGACTGCTGTTATCTATCCAATCGCTGGTGGTTGGGAATGGAATGGTGGTTGGTTGAATACTGCTTCCTTTATGCCTGCTGAATTTATTGATTTTGCTGGGTCTTCAATTGTTCACTCTGTTGGAGGTTGGGCCGCATTGGTTGCCGCTTGGATGGTTGGTCCTAGAATTGGTAAATATCTTGACGGAAAGGCTGTTGAAATGCACGGACACAATCAGATGTATGCTACTTTGGGGGTATTCATTCTATGGTTAGGATGGTTTGGATTCAACGGTGGTTCTCAATTAGCATGGGGAGGCGATGATGCTATAGCTGCTTCTCAAGTGGTTCTTGTAACTAACTTAGCGGCAGCCGCAGGTGCTCTTGGTGGATTAATTATTTCTTGGATAAAATTTGGAAAGCCAAATTTAGGAATGACTTTAAATGGAGCTCTTGCTGGTTTAGTAAGTATTACCGCTGGTTGTGGAAATATGAGTGAAGGTGGTGCTGTGATAGCCGGTTTATTGGGTGGTATTTTAGTAGTTTTTTCAATTGAATTTGTAGAAAAGAAATTAAAGATCGATGATGCCGTAGGGGCAATATCAGTTCATGGTATAGCCGGAGCCTGGGGAACTATAGTTATAGGACTATGGGGTATTGATGGAGATAAGGCAATTGGTCTTTTCAATGGTGGTGGTGCCGCTCAATTAGGAGCTCAAACTATTGGCGTGCTTGCTTATGCCTTTTGGGCTATTCTCGCCTCATTTATATTCCTGTTCATTATTAAGAAAATATTTAATGGATTACGAGTTACTGAAGAAGAGGAACTTGCAGGCCTGGATATTTCTGAACATGGTTCCATTGCTTACCATGGAGAGAGACAAAGAGAGATTGAATAATAAAATCTAACAATATTTAATAAAAAGCCTTATTCAATCGAATAAGGCTTTTTTATTTAAATAGTAAATTTTTTTTTTGAGTGTTTGGTCCTGAAAATGTCAATATCAAATTTTATGTATAATTAACTTTTTTTAAAAATATATCTAAAAAAATGGGGGTCTTATTGATATATTACTATTTATTTAAGTTCATACCCCAAAATATATGGGCTAATAGCTTAATTTTTATATTTTAGCCACCAAATTATAAATTAAATAAAATGAAGAAGATTGAAGCAATTATTAGAAAATCCAAGTATAGTGGGGTGAAAGAAGCTCTTCACGCCGTTGGTGTAAACTTTTTCTCATATTGGGATGTTACCGGATTAGGTAATGAAAAGGAAGGACATGTTTATAGAGGCGTATCCTATAGTACAAGTGATATTCAAAGAAGGTATTTGTCTATAGTAGTTAATGATGATTTTGCAGAAGCAGCGATTAATGCTATTCTAAAATCAGCTGGAACTGGTGAAGTTGGAGATGGTAAAATATTTGTCTCTGAAATACAAGAAAGTTATAGAATAAGAACAGGAGAAAAAGGTGGAGACACTTTAAAATAAACGTCAACAAATAATATTATAATTATGGAATTACTTACAATAAATAATGTATGGATGATGATCTGTACAGCACTCGTTTTCTTTATGCATTTGGGATTCTCTCTTCTGGAAATTGGTTTGACGAGACAAAAGAATACAATCAACATTTTATTTAAAAATGTATTTATTATCACAATAGGATTATTATTATACTGCTTGGTTGGTTTTAACCTTATGTATCCAGGTGAATTTAACGGCTTTTTAGGATTCGCTGGTTTTGGATTATCGTCTCCTATAGTGGACGGCGCTTTAGATTTATCATATAATGAAGGCTATACCTACTGGACAGATTTCTTGTTTCAAGGTATGTTTGCGGCAACAGCAGCAACAATTGTATCGGGTGCCGTCGCAGAACGCGTAAAAATCGTACCATTTATGATTTTTACTTTGCTCTATGTTGGATTAGTTTATCCAATTGCTGGTTCTTGGAAATGGGGAGGTGGATTCTTACAAACCTTGGAGACTCCTTTTTATGATTTTGCAGGCTCTACTTTGGTACACTCCGTTGGCGGATGGGCTGCATTGGTAGCTGTTTGGTTATTGGGAGCTAGAATAGGAAAGTTTAAAGACGGAAAGGCGCAAGCTATTCCGGGACATAACCTTCCATTGGCAACTGCGGGTGTTCTCATCTTATGGTTGGGTTGGTTTGGTTTTAACGGAGGTTCAGTGCTTTCAGCAGATCCAGGGTTAACATCATTAACCTTAGTAACCACTTGTTTAGCCGCGGCAGCGGGAGGAGTTGTAGCCATGATGGTATCAGGCGCAATGTATAAAAATTTAGATCTTACTATGTTTTTAAATGGAATATTAGGAGGATTGGTTGGGATTACTGCTGGAGCAGATCAAATGAGTCCAACAGATGCTATTTTAATAGGGTCGATAGCAGGAGCTATTATTGTTTTTGCAGTTGCTTTTGTTGATAAAATTAAATTAGATGATCCTGTTGGAGCTATTGCAGTTCACTTGATTTGCGGTGTTTGGGGTACTTTAGCGGTTGGAATTTTTGGTGCTCTTGCCGGAATGGATCAATTTATAAGTCAATTAATTGGGGTTGTATCTTATGGAATATTTTGCGTAGCCACAAGTTTTATCATACTTTTTGCATTGAAGAAGACAATAGGAATAAGAGTTTCAGAGATAGAGGAGTTGGAAGGCTTAGATGGTCACGAACATGGCATGGATGCTTATCCGGATTTTAGACTAAATGAGCATTAATATTAAATAAATTAGCAAAAAAAGGAAGCCTTAATTTAAGGCTTCCTTTTTTTTGTTATAAAAGTTTAAGTTAAGCGGAATTTCTGCTCGCGTTAATGTTTCCAAAAAGAGAACGGGTCACGATTTTTTCAAAAATTTTAATCTGTTCTTCGTCTTTAACATCTTCTTTTTCTAATTCCTGAATCTTTTTTAGAGCATATTGTTGGATTGTTAGTAAAGGCAGTACAATAGCTTCTCTTACGTCAATAGATGCTTTTCCAGACGGTTCATTTTCCATTAAAGCTTTATATCCGGTAAGTTTTAATAGTAAGTTTTTGGAGTTTAAGTATTCCTCATAAATGATCTTCCAAAACTCACCAAATTCTTCATCCTTAGACATATATTGAGTTAAATCAAAAAACGATTTTGTCAATGACATCATACTGTTTTCTAATAAGGTCTTAAAGAATTTTGAGTTTTTGTATAATGCCTCCACTTTGTAAAACTCACCTCTATCATCATAGGCTTTTAAAGCAGTACCTACGCCATAAAAACCAGGGACATTTTGTTTTAATTGACTCCATGAACCAACAAAAGGAATCGCTCTTAAATCAGAAAATATTAAGGTGTCTGAATTAGAACGTTTTGAAGGCCTGCTTCCAATATTCGTTTTAGCATAATATTTTAAGGTGCTCATTCTTTCTAAATAAGGAATGAACATAGGGTGATTTTTAAAATCTTTATAGGCTATGTAACTTGTTTCAGCTAAATCATTTAATACAATTCTATCTTCCTCTGAAAGTGCAAGTTTATCTTTACCAATACGATTGAACATTCCGGAACTTATTAATTGCTCTAGATTGTACTGTGAAGAATCTAAAGTTCCAAAATTAGAACTTATGGTTTGTCCCTGTATAGTAAGTTGAACTTCCTTGTCTTCAATAGTTGGTCCTAATGAGGCATAAAACTGGTGTGTTTTTCCACCACCTCTGGCAGGAGGGCCACCACGACCATCAAAAAATATAGCCGTTATATTATACTTTCTAGACATTTCTGTCAGTAATTCTTTTGCCATATATATGCCCCAATTGGCCATTAAATATCCACCATCTTTGGTGCCATCAGAAAAACCAAGCATGATTGTTTGTTTGTTTCCTCTGCTTTTTAAATGCGCCATATAATTGGGATTCGTATATAACTGTTCCATCACTTTTGGAGCATTTTCTAGGTCGGTAATAGTTTCAAACAGGGGCACAACATCAACAGTTAAATGATCTTTAAAGGCTACTATTTTGAGCATTGCAAATAGTTGCATAACATTTAAAGCCGTTTGATTATTACTTATTATATATCTATTAGCCCCTTTTTCACCATTTATTCGTTGAATTTCTTTTATGGCTTCTATAGTTTTTAGGGTATTATACACCATTTCATCTTTAAACGCATTGATATCTATATTGCCTTCAGAAACTTCTGATAATATTTTGATTTGGTCATTCTCAGATAAGTCATGATAATTTTCCGGAAATGCCGAATGCCCAGTTTTTATTAAATAGTCTATAACAGTAGTAAAAACAGCGTGATGTATACGGCTATCTTGTCTAATATCAAGTGTGGCAAAATAATAACCAAAAAGGCGGACTCTGTTTATTAAGTCATTTATTTCGGAAACATATAAGGATTGATGCTCCTTTATGATTGTATTTCTGATCTCCAGTAATTCATGAATGAGTTCTCTTGAAGTTATTTTTTCAGCAGTATTTAAATTGATACTGAAATTATACAATATAGTTTCTAAACGTACTATGCGTTCTTCAATACCTCTAAAAGTTAGTTTGCGTCTTAAATTTTTTAAATCTGCATAATATTTTTTTAAAATAGATTGTTTTAATTTTTCAGCAACTTTTAATGTGGTATCAGGCTTTACAAACGGATTGCCATCTCTGTCGCCGCCTGGCCAAAAACCTATATTTATTATTTCATTATGCTTATTTGTGTCATCATAAATGTTTTGTTGAATGTAATTATAGATTTCACCAAACGATTTATAAAATACATTTTCTAAATACCAAATTAAACTAACAGCCTCATCATATGGTGTTGGTTTTTCGCGTTTAAAAAAGGGCGTTTTACCAAGTTGAGCAAATAAGTTGGTTATTTCCTTTAGATTGTTCTGTTTAATAGCTTCTGTTAAATCAGTTATGATACCTAATACAGAACCAGGATAGAATTGTGTTGGGTGAGCAGTTAAAACAATACGTACTTTAAACTCCTCAAGATAATTTTTTAATTCTTCCAAACGATTGTCCGAAACTGCTGTTTCCTTAAGATTCCTAAGCGTTCCAATCCCTTCCATATTATTTACAATTGGAAAGGCAGCATCTTCAACAGCATCAAATAATACCACTTGTCTTTCAATATATTGAATAAATCTAAACAATAAATTTATCTGACTTTGTTTATCACGTCTCGCTTGATATTTTTTAAAAAAAGTAGCAACTATGGTTGTTGGGTCCTCCCCATTTGCAAAACCTTTTTTACAAGTCTCATGAAATAGAGGAAGCAAAACCCCTGTTTTAGTGATGGAGTCAAAAGGCAGAGTCATAAAGATACTATTGTAAATTTGATATTTTGACAAAACATTTTGTTTAAAACGTGATAATTTAGGTACGACGGACATAGTGTGAATCTATAAAATTATGTGTAAAAGTAATGAAGCTTCAATTAATCACTGCTTGATGCACTAAGTTTTATTAATTTTTACAGTATAATCAGTTCTAATTGTGAATAATTAAATAAAAGTGGAGGTTCTTTACTATCTTTTAATAATCAGAAGCCATAAAATCTTTAGTAGTTTGTATTTACAGATTATTGATAATTTATTTGGAAACAGCATATTGATGAGATTATTTATTTAGTATGTCTTTTTGACAACTTTAGTTCAATTATCTTATATTGTTAATAACCTTTTTAATAACTCATTTAGCCTTCGTTTAAATGATAGTAAATAGTTTTTATTTTTATAAACTATTAAAAGACCTTATAATCCTTTAAATTTTATTGATAAATGAATTATTACGATTTTCAAGTCGTATTTCAAGAAGTACCCGGAGAAATTAGTTTGTGTTTTTCCATTTGTGGATGTCCCTTAAAATGTGACGGATGCCATTCTCCTTATTTATGGAAGGAATTTAATGGCGACACGCTCACCAATGAAAGGTTTTTAGAATTATTACAACAATATGAAAACTTGGCAACCTGTGTTCTTTTTATGGGTGGAGAATGGCACGAAGAGCAATTAGTCGGCATGTTAAAGTTAGCCAGGCAGAAATGTTATAAAACATGTCTTTATACGGGACAGGACAAGGTCTCTAAAACAATACTTGATGAACTTAACTGGGTTAAAACTGGTAAATGGGATCCAAATTTGGGTGGGTTGAATAGTGAAAAAACCAATCAGAAATTTATTGAGATTAAATCAAATACTATAAAAAATAACTTATTCATTAAAAATTAAATTGTATGATACGACTTACCAGCACCCAAGTAAATCAAAAAATAGATTTTATTGACCATTATATCAATTCTTCAAACGCTGCAGATGGTTCTAAAGTTGATGCCAATGCCAATGTGACTTCAAAAAACATTGCAACTATGGAAGCCGAGCTTAATAAGGATATTAATATACAGGTAAATAGAGCTTTGGTAAAGCGTAAAATTGCCTCTCTATTTGGAGAGGACACAGCAAATGAATATATAAGACAAATAGAATCGCATGAAATTTATATTCATGATGAAACTTCCTTGAAACCTTATTGCGTTTCAATAAGTATGTACCCGTTTTTGTTTGATGGACTGACTAAAGTGGGCGGTGAAAGCAGAGCGCCTAAGCATTTGGAAAGTTTCTGTGGGGAATTTGTGAATTTGGTTTTTGCTGTGAGCTCTCAATTTGCTGGTGCTTTGGCTACAGTTGAATTCTTAATGTATTTTGATCATTTTGCCTCAAAGGATTATGGTGAAAATTACATAGAAACTAATGAAAATCTCATTGCTAATCATTTGCAGCATGTTGTGTATGCCGTTAATCAACCTGCAGCCGCAAGAGGATATCAATCTGTATTCTGGAATGTTTCATTATATGATGAAGCCTATTTTAATAGCATGTTTGCTGATTTTGTGTTTCCAGATATGACTAAACCTAAATGGGAAAGCGTTAAAAAACTACAGGCCTATTTTATGAAATGGTTTAACGGAGAACGTAGTAAAGCCATTCTAACCTTTCCAGTAGTTACTGCGGCCATGTTGATAAATGATGGTAAACCGGTAGATACAGAATTCACTGATATGTGCGCCCAAGAATTAAGCGAAGGCAATTCCTTTTTCATTTATCAATCAGAAAGTGCAGATAGTTTAGCTTCCTGCTGCAGGTTACGCAGTGAAATAAGCGATAATACCTTCAGTTATTCTTTGGGTGCTGGTGGTGTAGCAACGGGTTCTATAAATGTGATCACTTTGAATATGAACAGATTGGTACAACAGGGCGCTAATATTAAAGAAGAAGTAAAAAAAATACATAAATACCAGGCCGCTTATAGGAAACTTATAGAAGAATATGAAAAGGCTGGTTTATTGCCTGTTTATAAAGCTGGCTTCATTACGCTTGACAAACAATTCTTGACTATTGGAATTAATGGAATGGTTGAAGCTGCGGAAAGTCTTGGTATCAAAGTTGGTAATAATAATGAATATAAAGATTTTGTGAATAAGCATTTAAAAGTTATTTATGATGAAAACAAACTGGCTAAAAAGCAATATGGATATATGTTCAATACAGAATTCGTTCCTGCAGAAAATTTAGGAATAAAAAATGCCAAATGGGATAAACAAGATGGTTTATTTGTGCCAAGAGATTGTTACAATTCTTATTTCTATAAAGTCGAAGATCAACAAACCAATACCTTAGATAAAATTATTTTACACGGTAAGGAAATAATAAAATATCTCGATGGCGGATCGGCACTGCATTTAAATCTGGAAGAAGCTCCTAATAAAGAAGGATTCATTAAGCTTATTCATGCTACGGCAAAGGCTGGTTGCAACTATTTCTGTTTCAATATTAAAATTACTATTTGTAATGACTGTAATGCTATTGACAAAAGAACAAATTATATCTGTACTTCTTGTGGCTCGACCAATGTTGATCATGCTACACGAGTTATTGGCTATTTAAAACGTGTTTCAAGTTTTAGCTCTGGTAGACAAAATGAGCATCAATTAAGACATTATCATATTGAAAAGGCATCAAATAAATTAGCTGATATTAGAGCAAATGCTATCACGAAATTTCAACAACATCAAGAACAAGAACAAGAACAACAAGAGGCTTATTCATTAAAATAGGCAAAGATATTTATAAAGGTGTTGGACCCGTAGTATGATGAATATCATATTCTAAATGTTTTTAACCCAATATCTTTATCCACTTATTAGATTAATAGCTCATTGAAATCATCGAATCTTTGTATGGAATATGAAGGTTCGATGATTACTTTGTTAACCTGAGATAAAACTAATTTATGACTAAAACACATTCATTTCATATCCCAGTAATGGGAATAGGATTCACTATTGACACACCGATTAAGGTTGCTCAATATGGTATGGATTCCGTTATTTCTTTAGTTGATGATATTTTATTAGAGAAACTACGAAAGATGTATAGCGACAAATTTGAAATTCCATATAAGGAAATTTCTAATAAAATAGATGACTTTAGAGCAAAAAGAATCACTTCCTATCTAAATTTGATTAGTGATTTGGCTGAAAAAAAGTTTGATGACTTAAAAAATGTCACCGCAGAAAAAAGTGATGAATTAAAAGCTTACATCAACATGCTTCCAAATAGCTCAACCTTGAAATATGAATTCAAAAAGCTAACGGAAAAAGAATTTAATATTTCCGAAATTAAAGACTGGGCATCACGAGCTTTAACAATGGGAAGTATTGATGTAAATATTATGACTAAAGTTGACAAAGACAACTATAGAAAGGATATTAAATTACCGGTAGAATATAATGATGCACATGCTGCTCTTAGAGGTTTTGCAAATAGTAAATTAAAATCTGCAGTCGTACTTTCTGCCGGACTGAATCCAAGACTGTATGCTTATATGAGCCAATTTGATGATTTCTACCCAAATGAAAACGGCCAATTTAATAAGAAAATAATATTAAAGGTTAGTGATTACAGATCTGCCATGATTCAAGGGAAATTTTTAGCAAAAAAGGGATTATGGGTTTCGGAATATAGAATTGAATCTGGTTTAAATTGTGGTGGTCATGCCTTTGCAACAGATGGTTATCTTTTAGGACCCGTTTTGCAGGAGTTTAAAGAGAATCGTGAAGAGTTAAGAGAATCAATTCAAGATATTTTAAATCAGGAATTAGAAAATCAAGGTAGAACAATTTCACAAAATCCTTTAACAATAAAAATATCTGCCCAAGGTGGTGTAGGCACTGAAGAAGAACATGAATTTTTATTAAATCATTATCAATTGGATTCAATAGGTTGGGGGACCCCATTTTTATTAGTTCCTGAAGCAACAACGGTTGATGAAAAAACGCTGAATCAGTTAGTTCAAGCAAAAGAGGAAGATTTATACTTAAGTGATATTTCACCTTTAGGGGTTCCTTTCAATAATCTTAAAGCAAACACCAAAGATTTAGAAAAAGAGGCCCTTATTACTAAGGGAAGACCTGGTAGCTCATGTCCTAAAAAATTTGTGTCATTAAATAAGGAATTTAAAGAAACAGGTATTTGTACCGCATCAAGAGAATACCAATACTTAAAAATAAAAGAATTAGACTCCAAAGATATATCTGATGAATTATATCAGGATAGCTTGAATAAAATCACAGAAAAAACTTGTACCTGTGTTGGTTTAGGGACTTCTGCCTTGTTAGCATATAATTTAGACACGAAGGTTGAAGGGAAAGGTGTTTCAGTGTGTCCTGGTCCAAACATGGCATATTATTCAAACATCATGAGTTTAAAAAATATGACCGATCATATTTATGGAAGGGATAATATGATCACAAGAACAGATCGACCTAATATGTTTATCAAAGAGTTTCATATCTATTTAGAATATCTTAAAAATAAATTATTGGAGGTTAAAAGTGAAATGAATAAAAAAGAAGAAAAATATCTACTAACCTTTACTAATAATATGCAAGATGGTATTTTATATTACCAGAATTTATTTAACAATATTTCAAACGTTTTTGAGGACAAAAAGCAAATGATTATTAATGAATTAGAATTAGGTGCAGAAGCGTTGGAAAATATTCATTTAGAAATTGAAAGCCTTATTCCAATCCCAGTGAAGGTCTAGATTAAGGCTAAATTGTTATATCAAAATCTTTTAGAGATAAAACTTTTCCTGTTTTTTCAATTTCAATGACATATTCCGAAATAGTTTTATCTCTAAAATTTTCAAGAAGTTTCTGTTTAAAGGGAGAAACCATAAAATGAACCGGACACGGAGTTTCATCACTGCATTTTGATAAACCCAAAAAGCAGTCGTCAAATTTAGCTGTCCCATCAATATTTATAATAATATCCCATACAGCGTTCTCTTTATCCTTATTTGATAAATAAAAACCACCGTTTGGCCCTTTGGTGGAAGATACTAGTTTTCCTTTGTTAAGTTGTTGTAATAACTTGGCTAAAAACGGCTGGGGCGATTCCAGATCTTCCGCAATTTTTTTCACTCCTACTTTATTCTGTTCGTCTGTATGTATGGCTAAATACAAAATGGAGCGGATAGCATATTTACATGCGTTTGTTAGCATAGTTATTTTTATTTTCAAAATTAATAAAAAAAGATGTTTTAATCTTCAATAAAGTTTTAATTGTGATATTTGCATTCAATAATAGTTTTCTAACTAATTATAGAATACAAAGATTACAAAAGAAATGCATTTAAAAGAAAAAATTTTAGAGCTAAAAAAAGAAAAGGATGCAGTTATTCTTGCCCATTACTATCAAACGGCTGACATTCAAGATGTAGCCGATTATGTTGGCGACAGTTTACAGTTGTCGCAAAAGGCAGCAGAGACTGATGCAGAAATTATTGTATTTGCGGGAGTGCATTTTATGGCAGAAACAGCTAAAATATTAAATCCTAAAAAAATAGTGGTTTTGCCTGATTCAAAAGCAGGCTGTTCGTTGGCCGATTCGTGTCCGCCAGATGCTTTTTCGGCTTTTATAAAACAACATCCCAACCATGTTGTGATAACTTACGTTAATTGTTCAGCAGAAATTAAAGCCATGAGCGATATTGTATGCACATCCTCAAATGCATTAAAAATTGTTGAATCTGTGCCGAAAGAAGTACCAATTATTTTTGCTCCTGATAAAAATCTTGGAAAGTATATAATGAAAAAGGCAGGAAGAGATTTAATTCTTTGGGACGGAAGTTGTATTGTGCATGAGGCATTTTCAATTGATAAACTAATTGAACTTCATAAAAAATATCCTGATTATAAAATTATAGCACATCCAGAGTCTGAAGAGCATATTTTAAATACAGCAACTTATATTGGTTCTACTTCCGGAATGATAAATTACGTAAAAGCACATTCACATGAAAAATTTATCGTGGCCACTGAAGTTGGGATTTTGCATAAAATGCAACAAGAAGTCCCTAATGCAGTGCTTGTTCCTGCTCCAGCAAATGAGGATAACACCTGTGCTTGTAGCGAATGTGCTTATATGAAAGTTAATACCATGCAAAAACTATACGAATGCTTATTGAATGAATCCCCTCAAATAGAAGTTCCTGAACACATAAGAAAAAAGGCATTATTGCCGATAGAACGCATGTTAGAATTATCCAAATAATTATGCTTACAACAAATTATTTAGTCATTGGATCGGGAGTTGCAGGATTAACATTTTCAATTAAAATTGCAGAAAGGTTTCCCCACAAGAATGTTGTTATTGTAACCAAGTCTGATGAAGAGGAATCCAATACCAAATATGCTCAAGGAGGCGTTGCAGTAGTTTTAGATGCAGAAACGGATTCTTTTAAAAAACACATACAAGACACTTTAATTGCAGGTGACGGTTTATGTGATGAAAGTGTTGTTGAAATGGTTATTAAAGAAGGACCCAAAAGATTGGAAGAACTCATGCTTTGGGGAGCTAATTTTGATTTAGATCCAAGTGGCAATTTAGATTTAGGTAAAGAAGGTGGGCATTCAGAATATAGAGTGGTGCATCATAAAGACATCACAGGTTTTGAAATAGAAAGGGTATTGTTGAAAAGAGCTCATCAGCTATCAAACATTACTATTTTACCTAATCATTTTGCCATAGATTTAATAACCAAACATCAAGTAAAGCAGATTAAAGACAAAACATTGTCTTGTTTTGGAGCCTATGTTTTCAATCAAAAAGCAGAGCGTATTTTTACTGTAAAAGCGGATAATACTTTGCTGGCTTCGGGAGGTATTGGTTGTGTTTATGGGCATACTACAAACCCTATTATTGCTACTGGGGATGGAGTTGCTATGGCATATAGAGCCAAGGTTAAAATTAAGGATATGGAATTTATTCAGTTTCATCCAACGGCATTATATGAAGAAAAAGGAGAATCATCATTTTTAATTTCTGAAGCTGTTAGAGGTTTTGGAGCTTATTTGCGTGATAAAAATGGCTATAGGTTTATGCCGGATTATGATAAAAATTCAGAATTAGCTTCAAGAGATATTGTTTCACAAAGTATTGATGACCAACTAAAAAAAACAGGAGATACTCATGTGTTTTTAGATTGTACACATTTAGAAATAAATGCTTTTAAAAACCATTTTCCCAACATTTATGAAAAATGTCTGGAACTTCATATTGATATAGAAAAAGATTGGATACCTGTTGTTCCAGCGTCACATTATTTGTGTGGTGGTATTGTTGTTGATAAAGATGGAAAAACTTCTATATCTAATTTATTTGCCTGTGGCGAATGTACTTGGACGGGATTGCATGGAGCTAATAGATTAGCGTCTAATTCATTATTGGAAGCATTAGTTTATGCTCATAATATTTTTAAATATCACAGTGAGTATGATGATAAGTTACCAAAAATAGAAATTCCTGATTGGAACGATGAAGGGACTAGTATCCCTACAGAGCATATTTTAATCCAACATAACTTAAAACAATTACAGTTATTAATGCGTGATTATGCGGGTATTGTTCGAAGTAATGAAAGGTTAAAAACAGCAACTAAACATTTAGATTTAATTTATAATGAAGTTGAAGACCTTTATAAAAAATCAAAAATTACAACGTCTCTTTGTGAATTAAGAAATATGTTAAATGTTGCACATTTAATTATTAGTCAGTCTATAGAAAGAACTGAAAATAAAGGAGGTTATTATAACATTGATAATGTAAAACAGTAAACAAGCTTGCTTTATGCCTAATATACAAATTCATAACTTTAGGTGAAGCTATTCTTGTCCTAACCTCAAAAGTTCTTTACATATAACTTCTATGAGGTATTTATTTTTGACTTTTTTGGTCGCCGAATATCAGAAATAAACTACCCTTTATTCACAATGGCTTTACAAAAGGTGCATATTTTCCAATATTCTAGGTTACTGAAAAACAAAAATATATTTGATTAATAGATGATTTTGTATTAAATTTCGCATTAAACCAACCAACCAATAAGTAATAAAATGTTTTCTAGAATTCTTTTAACCCCTTCTTTTTCTAAAATTTATAGCTTAACTTTTATTATTTATCTAATATTTCTTTCATGTTTTTCTCAAAATTCAGGCAGGGATAATCTTGAAAAGTAT
>DATCZQ010000167.1:0-13175 GCA_036525815.1 Yeosuana sp.
ATAATTCTATTAATTTTAGCCAAAAAATACAAATGGACTAACTGGAAAGAGAAGCTATTTGGAAAAGTGGAGGCACCACCAAACGAAAATTTATAATTAAAGACCTAAACCCGCAATTACGTGATACCTAGTTATAATAAAGTACATTTAAAATTTAAGCTGAACGGCGTAAATTACAATCAAGATGATATAAAAGAAATAGCCTATAGTTTTATTAAAGAAGGCCTGCCTTATGAACAAGCCGTCGGAGATTTTCTAATGGATTGGCTGGATTCTAAAAGCTTTATAAAAGTAAAATCAACAGGAACAACGGGTAAACCAAAACTAATTAAGCTTGATAAACAAGCCATGGTTAATTCCTCTATTTTTACTGGTAATTTTTTTAATCTTGCTCCGGGAGATAAAGCATTGCATTGTCTTCCTGCTAACTTTATTGCAGGAAAAATGATGCTTGTTCGCGCCATGATATTAGGTTTGGAAATTGACCTGATTGAACCTTCAGCCCATCCCGTTTTTAATTCAAAAAGAGCCTACGATTTTTGTGCTATGTTACCTATTCAGCTGCAAAATTCCATGGATAAAATAGGTAATTTTAAAAATATTATAGTAGGAAGTATTAAAGCATCTAATGAACTTATTGATGCCATCAAGGATTTTCAAGTAAATATCTTTGAGTCCTTTGGAATGACGGAAACCGCCACTCATATTGCCTTAAAAGCACTTAATAATTTTAATAAGGAAGGAAATGATTTTTCCAAAGATAAATCTGTTTTTAAAACCCTACCTGATATTTTTGTTTCTCAGGATGAAAGAGGTTGTTTAGTCATAAAATCACCACATCTTTCAAAGCATCCCATTGTAACTAATGATATTGTTAAATTATATTCTGATACCGAGTTTGAATGGTTAGGAAGATTTGATAATGTCATTAATTCGGGAGGTGTTAAAATATTTCCTGAAAGTGTTGAAGAAAAACTGTTTGGAAAGATAGATTGTAAGTTTTTTATAGCTTCAGAAAGGGATAAAAAATTAGGAGAGCGAGTTATTTTAATTGTAGAAAAAGAATTTGCAGATATAGATACTTCCATTTTTAATATCTTGGACAAATATGAAAGACCAAGGCATATTTATGCCGTTAAAAAATTTGATGTTATTTCAGAAAAAATTCAACGTAATAAGATTTTAAAGAAGATTGGCATTATTTAAACCTGTATCACACCTAGATTAAATTTCTTTTCAATAGGAGCGTGGTTAGCCGCTTCAATACCCATACTAAGCCATTTGCGCGTATCTAAAGGATCAATAATAGCATCTGTCCAAATACGTGCGGCTGCGTAATAAGGAGATACTTGCGCATCGTATCTGTCTTTAATCTTATTAAAAAGGGCTTCTTCTTTTTCTTTGGTAATCGTTTCTCCTTTTTTCTTTAAGGAAGCGGTTTCAATTTGCAATAGTACTTTAGCGGCACTATTACCACTCATTACTGCTAATTCGGCACTTGGCCAGGCCACAATGAGGCGCGGATCATAAGCTTTACCACACATGGCATAATTACCGGCACCGTAACTGTTACCAATGATAATTGTAAATTTAGGAACCACACTATTACTCACCGCATTAACCATTTTAGCACCATCTTTTATTATACCACCATGCTCACTTTTACTGCCTACCATAAAACCGGTAACATCTTGTAAAAAGACCAATGGGATTTTTTTCTGATTACAATTGGCAATAAATCGAGTAGCTTTATCAGCACTGTCATTATAAATAACCCCTCCAAACTGCATTTCGCCTTGTTTTGTTTTAACAAGTTTCCGTTGATTCGCAACAATACCAACAGCCCAGCCATCAATTCTGGCATAACAGGTAATGATTGTTTTTCCGTAACCAGCTTTATATTCATCAAATTCAGAATTATCAACCAAACGTTTAATAACGTCGTACATATCATATTGATCAGCCCTTGATTTGGGTATGATACCATAAATGTTTTGAGGATCTTCTTTAGGCTTGGCTGGGTCAATTCTGTTAAAACCAGCCTTGTCATAATCACCAATTTTACCTATAATATTTTTTATAGTGTCTAAAGCCTCTTTATCATCTTTTGCTTTATAATCTGTCACACCCGAAATTTCGCAGTGTGTGGTAGCACCTCCTAAGGTTTCATTATCCACACTCTCACCTATAGCTGCTTTTACCAAGTAACTTCCGGCTAAAAAGATGCTTCCCGTTTTATCAACTATCAGGGCTTCATCACTCATAATGGGTAAATAAGCACCACCGGCCACACAGCTACCCATTACAGCACTTATCTGGGTAATACCCATACTGCTCATAATAGCATTATTCCTAAAAATGCGCCCAAAATGTTCCTTATCAGGGAATATATCATCCTGTAATGGTAAATAAACACCCGCACTGTCAACTAAATATATAATAGGAAGTTTATTTTCAATGGCTATTTCTTGAGCTCTTAAGTTTTTCTTGGCAGTAATTGGAAACCAGGCACCGGCCTTTACGGTAGCATCATTGGCAACTACTATACATTGTTTTCCGTTGATATATCCAATTTTAACAACTACCCCAGCAGATGGACAGCCACCATGTTCCTGATACATACCTTCACCGGCAAACGCAGCTAATTCAATAGATTTGGCCCCCGAATCAAGCAAATAATTAATTCGTTCATGCGCGGTCATCTTACCTTTTGAATGATGTTTTTCAATACTTGATTTTCCGCCTCCTAGGTGAACTTTAGCAAGTCTTTTGTTAAGTTCAGAAAGTAAGAGTTTATTATGATCTTCGTTTTTATTGAAGTTGATATCCATTTGTATTTAGTTTGTTGCTAATGTACAAAAGATTCAAAAAATCATTCTAAGTATGTTAATTAAATATTAAATAATATTACATGGAAATAGTTTCCTTGGAAACTAAATTAATTTATTGTACATTTGACCAAATTTTAAAGATTTTATGAAAAAGATAATTGCTTTCGCAGGAACAAATAGTAAAACATCCATAAACAAACAGTTAGTGACTTATTCTGCTAGTTTATTGAATGAGGTAGATGTCAATACACTAGATTTAAACGATTTTGAATTACCACTTTACGGTATCGATTTTGAAAACGAACATGGTATTCCACAAAATGCTCATAATTTTTTAGACCTCATAAAATCTTCAGATGGTATCATGTTGTCACTAGCAGAACATAATGGGGCCTATTCAACAGCATTCAAAAATCTTTTTGACTGGATGTCAAGAATTGAAGGAAAAACCTTTTTTGATAAGCCTATGTTATTAATGGCAACCTCTCCAGGTGGCAGAGGTGGTGAATCGGTTTTAGATATTGCGAAAGATAGATTTCCACGTCACAATGCAAATATTGTTAAAATCTATTCATTACCATTTTTTGGAAATAATTTTTCTAAGGGTAAAATTATCGATGAAGAATTGAATTTACAATTAAAAAATGCTGTGAAGGAATTTGAACTCAGTCTGTAAATATGGGAGATTTATCAAAAGATATCAATTCAACATTTGCCAATAATAGAATTAAAGCGCTGTTAAACATATTATACACGGCTAGTTGGATTTCAAATCATCAAAATGATTTTTTCAAATCCTTTGGCATTTCTCCTCAACAATATAATATTTTAAGAATATTAAACGGAGCAGATGAACCCTTAAATGTTCAGGTAATTAAAGATCGAATGATAGAGCGCGCTCCGAATACGACTAGGTTGACGGATAAGTTGTGTGCCAAACACTTTATAGAACGTTTGCCATGTGAACATGACCGGCGTGTGGTTAAAATTGCTATTACTGAAAAAGGAAAGAATCTTTTGAGATCAATACCAAACAATTTTAATAAAGAACTGTTAAAAAATTTGACTGAATCAGAGGCAGAACAATTAAGTCAATTACTTGATAAAATGAGATAATAAATATTAAAGAAGTAAATAAAATGAAAATAATACATCATAAGGCTGATAGCAGAGGATTTGCAAATCACGGTTGGTTACAAGCAAATCATTCATTTAGTTTTGCCGGTTTTCACAATCCGGAAAAAGTGCATTTTGGGGCATTGCGTGTTCTCAATGACGATATCATCGCACCAAAAATGGGGTTTGGAACGCATCCACATGACAATATGGAAATTATAACAATTCCATTAAAGGGTGTTTTAAAACATAAGGATAATATGTCTGATGAGTGGATTCCTGTTTTACCAGATGAAGTGCAAGTAATGTCTGCTGGCACTGGCGTGCAACATTCAGAAATTAACGGGTCAGTTGATGAGCATTTAAGTTTGTTTCAAATCTGGATTTTTTCAGATAAACAAAATGTAACGCCTCGATATGATCAGAAAAAGTTTGATGCTAATGAGCGAAAAAATAAGCTTCAAACCTTGGTGACTTCTATTGATGACACTCACGAAGGAAGTTTGAAAATTCATCAAGATGCCATTATTTCTAGAATCGATCTCGAGAAGTCTTTTTCATTTGACTATAAATTAAAAAGTAAAAATCATGGTGTTTATATTATGAATATAAGTGGTAAGGTGGTTATTGATGATACTGTTTTAGAGAGCAGAGATGCTGTTGGCATATCTGATACGGATTCTTTTAAAATGAATACAGAAGAAGACACTAGTTTGTTATTTATTGAAGTACCAATGAATTTTTAACTGTATTTTTTTTAAAATAATAATTAAGCATCCTTGATAGGATGCTTTTTTATTAAAAAATACGATATTTGTGTCTGAATTTGCGCAAAAGGATTAGAACTTTAATGCTGTAATTTGAAATAATTTATGCGAAAAAGTAAAAAGTCTTTACTTATGTCTTAATAAGAAAGCGCCTTAACTAACTAAAGAATATAATTATGGCAATGAATAAAAATACGGTTTTGGCTTGGGCCACAACAATTATGGTGATAGTAGGTTTAAGTTTAATTGCACTGGGAGCGTTTAGATATGATGATGTGGCAGGCTGGGGCTTTGCAGCTGTTGGTATTGGTTTTTTTGCTATTGCCTGGGTTTTTAATGCTTTAAAAGGAAGAGTCTAATGAGCGACGATAAGAAAGTGATCTTCTCAATGACTGGTTTAACTAAGACCTTTCCAGGAGCAAACACACCCGTTTTAAAAAATATTTATTTAAGCTTTTTCTATGGAGCCAAAATCGGAATATTAGGTCTCAATGGTTCTGGAAAATCCACACTTCTTAAAATTATTGCAGGTGTGGAAAAGAATTATCAGGGAGACGTGACGTTTTTACAGGATTATTCGGTTGGATATTTAGAGCAAGATCCTAAGTTAGATGATAGTAAAACAGTAATAGAAATTGTTAAAGAAGGGGTTGCAGAAACAGTCGCTATTCTTGATGAATACAACAAAATAAACGATATGTTTGGCTTAGAAGAAGTATATAGCAATCCAGATAAAATGGATAAGCTTATGGCTCGCCAAGCAGAACTACAGGATAAAATTGATGCTTCAAATGCATGGGAACTCGATACCAAACTTGAAATTGCCATGGATGCGCTACGTACGCCGGAAGGTGATAAAAAAATAAGTGTCTTATCTGGTGGAGAGCGAAGACGTGTTGCTTTGTGCAGACTGTTATTACAAGAACCCGATGTGTTGCTGTTGGATGAGCCTACCAACCATTTGGATGCAGAATCTGTACATTGGTTAGAGCATCATTTAGCTCAATATAAGGGGACAGTCATAGCGGTAACGCATGATAGATACTTTTTAGATAATGTAGCTGGCTGGATTTTAGAGTTAGACAGAGGCGAAGGTATTCCATGGAAGGGGAATTACTCTTCCTGGTTAGATCAAAAATCTAAACGCATGGCACAAGAAAGCAAAGTAGCCTCAAAACGTCAGAAAACTTTGGAGCGCGAATTGGAATGGGTGCGACAAGGTGCTAAAGGACGTCAAACCAAACAAAAAGCGCGTCTGAATAATTATGATAAGTTGTTGAGTCAAGATCAAAAACAGCTCGACGAAAAACTTGAAATATATATTCCAAATGGTCCCAGATTAGGAACTAACGTGATTGAAGCCGTTGGGGTAAGTAAAGCGTATGGTGATAAACTATTGTATGAAAATTTAAATTTCAAATTACCTCAGGCAGGTATTGTAGGCGTTATTGGACCAAATGGGGCTGGTAAAACAACTATTTTCAGAATGATAATGGGTGAGGAGAAGCCAGATAAAGGAGAGTTTAAGGTGGGTGAAACTGCTAAAATAGCCTATGTAGACCAGAGTCATTCAAATATTGATCCAGAGAAAACAATCTGGCAAAATTTTAGTGATGAGCAAGAGTTAATTTTAATGGGTGGCAGAGAAGTAAATTCTAGAGCCTATTTAAGTCGCTTTAATTTTTCAGGTGGTGAACAAAATAAAAAAGTTAAATTGTTATCTGGTGGTGAACGAAACCGGCTGCATTTAGCTATGACACTAAAAGAAGAAGGAAACGTGTTATTATTAGATGAACCTACAAATGATTTAGATGTTAATACGTTGCGTGCTTTAGAAGAAGGTTTAGAAAACTTTGCTGGTTGTGCTGTTGTAATATCGCATGACAGATGGTTTTTAGATAGAATTTGTACCCATATTCTAGCTTTTGAAGGGGACTCTCAGGTGTATTTCTTTGAAGGCAGTTTTAGTGAATATGAAGAAAACAAGAAAAAAAGACTTGGTGGCGATTTGATGCCTAAACGTCTTAAATATAAAAAGTTAGTTAGATAGTATAAAAAAGCCTGCAGTTTTGCAGGCTTTTTTTATTAATTATTACCATACATATGGCCTTCTGTAAAGTCTTTATACTCTTCTTTTTGTTTTGCTATTTCTTCACTTATCTTATCCAATCGCTCATTTTCTTTTTTAAGTTTATAAGATTTTCTTATTCCTAAAATTAATAGAATTGAAAAAAAGATAACAATTACTATTAAAACAATTACAATGTCACGCTGTTCAATAACAGTAAATCCTGATAAAAAATTTATGGTATAGGTTAAAAACATTCTTTGAGCAATTTGCGTTATAGCAAATCAAATATAATATTTTTTATTTACTAAATATTGGTCTATTGTGCTTTATACGCTTTAACTAAGAATAAGTTCATTTAAAATATCATATTTAACTAATTTTACGAAATTGCCAGACCAATAAAATTATTTATAGTGAGCTTATGTCTAAAATAAGGGTGAAAAATATTAAAACGGAATTGCTTTCAAAACAATTTTACACATTAAATAAAATAACTTTTGATTATTTAATGCAAAATGAGGAATGGGTAACTCAGGTCAGAGAATGTTATGATAGAGGAGATGGTGCGGGTATTTTGTTATATAATAAAGAAAGGGGTACCGTTATTTTAACCAGACAGTTTAGGATGCCGACTTACTTGAATGACAATCCTGATGGTTTCTTAGTTGAAATATGTGCAGGTTTGCTAGACAAAGATCAACCGGAAGCCTGCATTATAAGAGAAACAGAAGAAGAAGTAGGGTATAGGTTGAAAAGTGTTAAGAAAGTTTACGAAGCCTATTCATCACCTGGAGTTATGACAGAAAAGATGCATTTTTTTATTGGAGAATATACAGACCATATGAAGGTAAATGCAGGAGGTGGATTGGAAAGTGAGCATGAAGATATTGAAGTGATTGAAATACCATTTAAGGAAGCCGTTGAAATGTTAAATTCGGGAAAAATAGAAGATACTAGAACAATTGTTTTACTTCAATATGCAATAATTCATGAGTTATTATGATTTTTTTAAGGTTAATTGCATTTTAATATTGCAACGCTTATAGGGACAATTTTCTTCAACTGGAATTTCCATAAAACCATATTTTTTATAAATATAAATGGCGTTTTCAAGCTTTCTGCTTGAATATAGGATGATGGAATTTATGTTGTTTTCTTTAGAATAACTGATACAATGCTGCATAAGTTTCTGTCCAATATTTAAACCGCGAAAGCTTGGAGAAACAGCCATTTTCGTAAGTTCTACCAAAGCATTTGTTGTAGTAGGCATCAAAGCAACTGTTCCTATAATTTGGTTTTCCAATTGAGCAAAAAAGATATGTCCCCCTTTATCGATAATATATTTTTTAGGATTACTTAATACCTCCTCATCATAAGGTTCAACATAAAAAAAGGTTTGGAGCCATTCAATATTTAATTCATAAAAAGATGGTGTATGCTCCGGTTGGTAACTAATGATATTAATTAGCATGGGCTTTAATAAAATCTGTGATTAAATAAGTAATTAATTTGCCTATTTGTTTTTCATTTTCAGTGTTGGCAATAGCTTCACAGATATGTAAATAGCAGGCATTTTCATTCTTTGCAAAAAAATCAATAAATGACCTGGTTTTATTGACACTAAATCCGCTTGGAGTCATCGCACTACTGGAAATGTTTTCAATGGCGTCACAATCAATTTCAATTCCAAAAGGTTTGCCAGAGACATGTTCTAAAGCACGCTGTAATTCATTTTTATATTTTAAATCCTTTCGAATTTCTATCGATTCAAAGGTATTGTATTGAATAGATTTTATTTTTGAAAAGGATTTAAAAATACTGTCAGAGGTATAATTTTCGTGTAATCCAAAAACAAAATAGTTCTTAAGAAAGCCTTCGGCATAAGCATATGAAAAACCATTGCCGCTATGACGACCTTCTTCAGGTCTAAAGTCTGAATGGGCGTCAAAATTAACAACGTTAATAGGAAAGCCATGGGCTAATGAAGCACCTTTTATATTTCCATAGGCATTATTATGGCCTCCGCCAATAACTATAGGTTTTTTCCCGGCTGAAACAATTTGTTCTATAATATAAGTGACATAAGTGTCAATTTTTTTGACCATTTTTCTGGCCTTTAAAACATCTTTTTTCTTTGATTGGTCTAAGCTTGAAACTTTTAGCATTTCCGATGAAAAATCTAAATGCCCTAATATTAATACCTTATTGGCTCTTGTAAATTGATTATTTTGAATATTTACTAAAAATTTTATTACGGTATTCCAGGTGTTGTAAGTTCCTGTTATTCCGTGATTTGCAAATATACCAACGTCTTCCGGTAAACCTATTATGACATGCGTAACATCCAAATTTTTAAGTTCGTCGTATATGTTAGAAATGGAAGCTAAAAGAGTAACATGTTCTCCAAATTTGGATTCACCTGTTCGCTTGTTTAGTAATTTATTTAGTTCTGAATGATTAAATAAAACTAGTTTATCCATTGAATAATTAAATTTTTAGAATAATTAAAAATACAGTTTTTATTTATTCAAAGTATTAAAAGAACAAGTATAAAATTAAAAATCATTAACACTATTAAAACAAATTAAAATCAAGTAATTATGGAAAACAACGGTAGCAGTAGTATGGGATTAAAAGTTGCATTAGGTATTGCATTAGTCCTTTTTTTAGGTACAGCTTTTTATTCACTAAATCTTTATAACGAAAGTAATAAAACGAAAAAAGATCTTACTGAGCAAAAACAATTAGTAATGAATGATTTAAACGCAATGGCAAAACAATACGATGCAGCTATTAGCGAAAACACTATTGCTAAAAACGATTTAATTGAAGCAAGAGATCGTATTCAAGGCTTAATTGACTCTTTGAAAATTTCAGAAACAAACGTGAAAAGTTTATGGAGATACAAACAAAAATATACTTCACTTCAAAAAGAAATGGATTTATTATTAGCAGAAAATGAATCTTTAAAAACTCAAAATGCTTATTTAGCAACGTCTTTAGATAGTACTAAAGTACGTTTAGAAGAAAGAACAATGTTTACTGATTCTTTATTATTACAAAACAATGCTTTAGCAGAAGTTATGGAGAATGCTGCTGTTTTATCAGCTGTAGGATTAAAGGTTTTAGGAGTTATTGAAAGAACATCCGGAAAATTAGTACCTACTGAAAGAGCGAGTCGTGCAGACAAAATCAGTGTTTGTTTTACAGTTGCTAAAAATAAATTAGTACAAGCGGGTGATCAAGAACTTTATATTCAAGTTATAGATCCTAACAGCAATACTTTAGGAGCTAATGAGCAAGTAGCTTTTGGAGAACAATTGTTAAATTATAGTATGATTAGTAAATTTAATTATGAAAATACAAGTCTAAATGTATGTGAATTTTTAGCTCCAAAAGATTCAGGTAAATTTGAAAAAGGACGCTATATTGTTAATGTTTTCAATGAAAAAGACTTAGTAGCTAATTCAGAGTTTACGCTTAAATAATAAATAATAACAATAAAAAAAACCCGAAAGGAAACTTTTGGGTTTTTTTATGTTTAAAAATTAATATGGTATAGATTCTCCTTTAATTATAACCTGATCAATATGGTTGTTACCAAAGGCATAAGGTAAATAATAGTAGCTTGGAATTTTTTTTGTTATTATTAAATTCGCTTTTTTACCAATGGTAATACTTCCATAGTTATCAGCTATTCCCATGGCATAAGCACCATTAATGGTCGCGGCATTTATAGCTTCTTCAGGAGTTATTTTCATTTTAATACATGCCGTACTAAGTACAAAATTCATATTTCCGCTGGGTGTTGAACCTGGGTTATAGTCAGAAGCCAGAGCAATTGGCAGTCCTGCACTGATCAGTTTTCTACCCGGGGTATATGGGATACTTAAAAAGTAGGAACATGAAGGTAATGCTACCGGCATGGTTATACTATTTTGTAAAGCAGTTATATCTTCATCGTTCAATTCTTCAAGATGATCAACTGATAAAGCATGGTATTTTATTCCTAAGCTAACGCCCCCAAAAGCATTAAATTGGTTGACATGAATTTTCGGGATTAAGCCGAATCGTTCCCCTGCTTTTAGTATTTGTTCTGAGTCTTCTAAAGAGAAATAACCTTTTTCACAGAAAACATCAATAAAGTCAGCCAGCCCTTTCTTTGAAATTTCAGGAAGCATGGCGTTTATTATTAAATCAATATAACCTTGCTTATCATTTTTATAATCCAGAGGAATAGCATGTGCACCAAGAAAAGTTGATTTAATCTCAATGGGAAAGTTTTTCTTTATTCGCTTTATTACTCTTAGCATTTTAAGTTCTGATTCAACATTTAAGCCATACCCTGATTTTATTTCCAAGGCACCCGTACCTAAAGCCATAACTTCTTTAATACGTTCAATAGATTGCTCGTAAAGAGCATCTTCACTGGTATTTTGAAGTGTTTTAGAGGAATTTAATATACCGCCACCCCGTTTGGCGATCTCTTCATAACTCAAACCATTTATTCTATCTACAAATTCCAGCTCTCTGTTGCCGGCATAAACAATATGCGTATGAGAATCACAATAAGCGGGCATTACCATTTTTCCAGTAGCATCTATTGTTTTATCGACTGAAATATCTTTAAAATGTGCCATACTTCCATAATCAATAATAGTATCATTTTCTATCAAAAGAAAGGCATTCTTTATTGATGGAAGTATATTCATTTCTTTGCCAGAAACAAATTTAATTTTGGCCTCTCTAACTTGAATTAATTCCTTTATGTTCTTTATAAGTAAAACCATATAGTAAAAATAAGGGTAATTTATTAGAATTTGATGATATTTTTAATTGAAAAAAAATATTCAAAATATGATTAAAATCATTTTAAATTAATATAAAATAAATTTGAAAAAAAAATCGTAAAACCCTTGATTTTTAAGGCTTTTAAAATTTATTTTGATTCAATTTTAAAGTACATTTGTAAAGAATTTATTTCAATTTTATTTCAATGAATAAGGCAATTTATATTGCAACAAGTGAACCTAATAGTGGTAAATCAATTGTTGCATTAGGGTTAATGAGAATCTTGTTAGGTAAAACAGCTAAAGTGGGCTATTTCAGACCCATAATTGATGGTGACGGTAAAGGTAAAAAAGACAACCATGTTAAGACCATACTTTCTTATTTTGATTTAGATATCAATTATAAAGAAGCATTTGCTTTTACCAGAACAGAGTTTATTAATAAAAGGAATGCAGGAAAAGAGGGTGAAATATTTGATACCATTATTGAAAAATATAAAACTCTTGAAGATAAAAATGATTTTATGCTGGTTGAAGGAACTGATTTTTCTGGAGAAGGTGCGGCCATAGAATTAGATGCAAATATTTTAATAGCAAAAAACTTAGGCATTCCGGCTATTATTGTATCAAGTGGCGTAGGGAAGACATTAGAAGAATTTATTAACGGATTGCATTTAGCTTATGATTCATTTACAGAAAAGGAGGTAAAAGTACTGGCTGTAATTGCCAATAAAGTACAAGAAGAAAACTTGAAAATTGTTATTGACGGCGTAGAAGAGAATTTGCCAAAAGATGTTGTTGTAAATGCCATTCCATTAATCTCATCGTTAAATAATCCTACAATTAAAGAAATATCAAAAGCGATTGGAGCTAAAGTTCTTTTTGGTCATGAATATTTAAACAATCAAACTAGCAGTTTTAAAGTAGGGGCTATGCAGTTACGTAATTATTTAAAACAACTTGAACAAGATTGCTTAATAATTACACCAGGTGATAGAGCAGACATTATTTTAGGGGCCTTACAAGCTAATATATCTAGTAATTATCCATCGGTCTCAGGAATTGTGTTAACAGGTGGTTTAATACCAGAAGAACCCATCGTTAAATTGATTGAAGGATTACAACAAATTGTGCCTATTCTGTCCGTTAAGTTTGGAACTTTTGAGGTCGCAAATAAAATTGGAGCTGTGCGCTCTCATATGTACGCTGAGAATAAAGATAAAATTATAATTTCCTTAAATACATTTGACAAATATTGTACAGTTGATAGACTGACTGATAAGCTAATTACTTTTAAAAATACTGGCATTACCCCAAGAATGTTTCAATATAATTTATTAAAACGTGCTAAGACATCAAAAAAACATATTGTATTACCAGAAGGAAATGATGATAGGGTCATTACTGCGGCTGTAAGATTAATTCTTATGGATATTGTGGATATAACCATACTTGGGGACAAAAATAAAATTATTGAAGGATTACAACGATTAGGATTAAAATTAGATCTTGAAAAAGTAAATATTATTAATCCTTTGGAGTCTGAATTATCAAAGGATTTTGCTAATACGCTCTATGAATTAAGAAAAGATAAAGGCTT
>DATCZQ010000168.1:0-6919 GCA_036525815.1 Yeosuana sp.
AGGTGTTTTATTATTGAATGCAACATTGACAGTAAGAGCGCATTTGGCGGGAAGTCATCAAGGTAAGGGATGGGAAACATTTACCGATACTGTTATACAAACAATCAGTGATAATAAAAAGAATGTTGTTTTTATGCTTTGGGGTAGTTATGCCAAACAAAAAATAAAACTAATTGATGCGAAAAAACATTATGTATTACAAAGTGGTCACCCATCTCCATTAAGCGCGAATAGAGGTTTATGGTTTGGTAATAAACATTTTAGTAAAACTAACTTCCTGTTGGAGCAAGTTTTTGAGAAGCCGGTAGATTGGTAACTTTGGTTGAGTGAATAACAGGTTGGTTAATGGTTTTTTTAACCTTTTTTGTTTTATTACAACTAAAGGCTAGTAATAAAAAGTTTATTGCAACTAAAATTAATAATGAAAGAATGATTGTAAATATCATAAATTAGTAGCTAATTTCTTAAATAAATATAAGATAAAAACCTGTGATATACACTTACAGTTTATAAAATAATAGAAATATCAAATTTACTTTCAAAAACTAAGTATTTTATAATTTTTTGGTCTTTACATTTAGATTTTATAAATGTAGTCCATTCAAATGGAGAAAAAAATATATTCCAATGCTTATTTCTGATTCCTGGTTTTTACTTTTTATTTGTTAATTTGGAAACTAGATGATTTAAAAATTAATTAAATTATTAATTTTTAATAAAGTCAAAAGTTTAGAATTGTTTAACCGTAATTTTTAAGGTTAAAGACAGAGTCTTATTAAAATAAAATATATTTTTGAAGAAAATAATGAAAATGGACGGAGTAAACTGGATTACTGTTAAAGAATACGAAGATATTACCTACAAAAAATGTAATGGTGTTGCTCGTATAGCATTTAATAGGCCAAATGTCAGAAATGCATTCAGACCAAAAACGACCAGTGAATTATATGATGCTTTTTATGATGCTGGAGAAGATGTTAATATAGGAGTTGTTTTATTATCAGCTGAAGGTCCTTCAACAAAAGATGGGGTGTATTCTTTTTGCAGTGGTGGCGATCAAAAAGCAAGAGGGCATCAAGGTTATGTTGGTGAAGATGGATACCATCGTTTAAATATTCTGGAAGTACAAAGACTCATTCGCTTTATGCCAAAAGCAGTAATAGCCGTAGTACCAGGTTGGGCTGTTGGAGGCGGTCATAGTCTGCATGTGGTATGCGATTTAACATTGGCGAGTAAAGAGCATGCTATTTTTAAACAAACAGATGCAGATGTTACCAGTTTTGATGGCGGATATGGTTCTGCCTATTTAGCAAAAATGGTAGGACAAAAAAGAGCAAGAGAAATCTTTTTTTTAGGAAGAAATTATTCTGCACAAGAAGCTTTTGATATGGGAATGGTTAATGCCGTAGTACCTCATGAGGAATTAGAGTTAACTGCTTATCAATGGGCCCAGGAAATATTAGCAAAATCTCCAACATCTATAAAAATGTTAAAATTTGCCATGAATTTAACTGATGACGGAATGGTGGGGCAGCAAGTATTTGCAGGAGAAGCGACCCGTTTAGCTTATATGACTGACGAGGCAAAAGAAGGTAGAAACGCTTTTCTAGAAAAGCGAAAGCCTAATTTTGAAAAAAAATGGATTCCTTAATATGAAAAACATTTCTATTTGGATTTCTGCAATGAGATTAAGGACCTTGCCTTTGTCTGTATCTGGAATTATTTTAGCCTCTTGTTTAGCTGAATATAATGGGTTTTTTAATTGGAAAATCTGTGTTCTGGCAATACTTACAACGTTAAGTTTTCAAATACTTTCTAATCTAGCCAATGATTATGGTGATGGCATAAAAGGCACTGATAATAATGAGAGAATTGGACCTGAAAGGGCTATACAAAGTGGGAAGATTTCTCCTGAAAATATGTTTAATGGCATCAAAATATGTGTTTTAATTTCTATTATTTTAGCCACCATGCTCGTGTTCACTTCTTTTAGATCGCGTAATTTTTTCTTAGCTATCCTATTTTTTGTGTTGGGGACCGTCAGTATTATTGCGGCAATGAAATACACCATTGGTGCCAATGCATATGGCTATAGAGGGTTCGGTGATATTTTTGTTTTTATATTTTTCGGATTGGTAAGTGTTATTGGTTGTTATGTTTTGTTTTCAAAACAATTAGATCATGTGGTTATTTTACCAGCTATTACCATTGGTTTATTAAGCACAGCAGTTCTTAATCTCAATAATATGAGAGATATAGAATCTGATAAGAAATCAAAAAAAATAACGTTGGCTATAAAGTTGGGTGAAAAGAAAATGAAGGTTTATCATTACACCTTAATTATTTTAGCCGTTATCAGCTCTTTACTGTTTGGGATATTTTATTACACCTCTATTTATAACCTTATTTACATGATTATGTATGTGCCTCTAATACTTCACATAATCAAGGTAAAAAGGAACAAGGATTTAAAATTACTTGACTCTGAATTAAAAAAAGTGGCGCTTTCTACTTTTTTCTTAGCTATACTCATGGGAGTAGGGCATTTATTATAGATTTTTTGTACTTTTCTTATTTCAAATAATTAAATTCTTAATCATGAAAATCACATTTTTAGGTCATGCAGCTTTAGGTATACAAGTTGGTGAAATTAATATTCTAGTGGATCCTTTTATTTCTGCAAATCCAAAGGCTTCCCATATAAATATTGACGCATTAAAAGCAGATTACATTTTATTGACGCATGCACATCAAGACCATATTTTAGATGTAGAAGCTATTGCCAAAAGAACCAATGCAGTAGTGGTTTCAAACTTTGAAATAGTGTCACATTTTGAAAAACTTGGCATTGACGGCCATCCTATGAATCATGGAGGTCAATGGGATTTTGAATTTGGAAACGTAAAATATGTGAATGCGATTCATACTTCATCATTTCCCGACGGGAGTTATGGCGGTCAACCTGGTGGTTTCGTCATTGAAGGAGAACACAAAAATATTTATATCGCCGGTGATACAGCACTTACCATGGATATGCAGCTTATACCCATGTATATCAAGCTTGATTTAGCCATTCTGCCAATTGGCGATAATTTCACTATGGGCATGGATGATGCCATTATAGCCAGCGATTTTGTTAAATGTGACAAAGTTTTGGGCTATCATTTTGACACCTTTGGTTATATTGAAATTGACCATGATGTCGCTAAAAAGAAGTTTTTTGAAAAAGGAAAGGATTTAATGTTATTAAATATTGGTGATTTTATTGAATTATAAGCAGTTCGTTATTTCACCTTACTTCTTAGTACTAACCAATGAATGAGTCTAGGGGATAAGCGCTGTATATAAACGCCAAAAGCCTCAAATTTTCCAATATAAGCTTCAAATTTTTCTTTTTTTATGGCTATAATCATTTTTTTTACAAAAACGTCTGGATTTAAACCATTTTCGGTCATTGCGTCTTGAATTGTTTGCTCAGTGCCATCTGCGGTTAAAGCATTTCTGGCTACATTCGTATTTACAAAACCAGGGCATATCAAAATCACCTTGATATTATCTTTATGATGCTCTAATCGTAAAGAGTCAAAAAAACCATGTAAGGCATGTTTAGCACCACAATACGCAGATCTTAATGGCGAACTGAATTTCCCCATCAGGCTGGAAACCACCACAAAATGGCCCGATTGATTTTTAACGAAATGCGGCAAAATGGCTTTAGTTAAAGCGACAGTGCCTAAATAATCAATGTCCATCAGTTTTTTATCTACTTCAATTGCCGTTTCAATGATTGGTGAACGTTGGCTAATACCACCATTGTTAATAAGCATATCCACAACACCAAAACATTTAACAGATTCATTCGCAATTTGAGGCATCGCTTTATGATCGGCTAAATCAAAAGGCAGCACCGCAACATTTTCCGGATGTTTACATTGTTTTTTTACTTCCTCTAAAACCTCTTTTCGTCTGGCAGATAAAATTAATTGGCATGGATAATTTGAAAGTTCAATCGCTAAACTTTTACCTATCCCACTGGAGGCCCCGGTTATCCAAATTACTTTGTTATTTAGTGTCATAAGCATTTTTTTTTAGGAGCCATTCATTTTTCAAATCGTCACTTATTTTTCCGGTGCCATCATGGGTCCAGCCTGGTGGTTTTAAAAAATAAAGAAGCCTGTTTTTTATAGATTTATTACCTGTAAAAGCATCTTTAAGCAGATAAAACCATTCAACAAAAGCAATTTTTATGGGATTGAAGGTATTAATATTTTTAACCAATCCGTAAACCACTTTTTCATCTTTAAGTTCCGGCTGAAAAGTGCCAAAGATTTTATCCCAAATGATTAAAATTCCGGCGTGGTTTCTATCTAAATATAATGGGTTGCTGCCATGATGCACCCTATGATGTGAAGGCGTGTTCATAATAGCTTCATACCATTTTGGCATTTTATCGATAGTCTCCGTATGAATCCAGAATTGATATAATAAGCTAATAGACATTTGTAAGATAATCATGGCCGGATGAAACCCTAAAAGGGGCATCCAAATCCAGAATATGAATGAATAAAAACTACCTGACCATGTTTGGCGTAAAGCCGTGCTTAAATTATAGTGTTTAGAGGAATGATGTACCACATGAGAGGCCCAAAAAAGGCGACATGTATGTGAAACGCGATGAAACCAGTAGTAAGAGAGATCATCAGCAAAAAATATAAGAACAAAACTCCACCATGCAATAGGAATTGTAGTCATTCTGTAATGGTCATAAATATTTAAGAAGGCCCATAAAGCTAGCGCTTTACTAACAAAACCCAAAAGGACATTGCCCAATCCCATCGCTAGCGATGAAAAGGAATCTTTCATTTCGTAAGATTTAATATGTTGTTTTGTGGTTACAAACAATTCAACTAACATAGCTAAAATGAAAAACGGAATTGCAAAAAGAATAATGTTAGGGAAATCGTGCATTGGTATTTGGTTTATGCAGTCTAAAATACAAAATAATTTAAGTATTTTTGGCGAGTGAAAACAGCATCCTTTAAAAAACACATCTTACATTTTAAACAACCTAGCGGAACCTCGCGAGGGGTTTTAAAAATAAAAGAAACTTGGTTTATCATTCTCAATGAGTATGGAGAACAAGGTGTTGGGGAATGCGGTATGTTTAAAGGGCTGTCAATTGATGATAAACCTAATTATGAAAACAAATTACTTTGGGTTTGTGAAAATGTGAATTTGGGATTAGAGGTCTTATTGCCAGAATTGGTAGCGTTTCCCAGTATTCAATTTGGATTAGAAATGGCATTCAAATCTTTGGAGTCAAAAAACCCATTTATACTATTTCCTTCAGCTTTTACTGAAGGAACTGATTCTATTACAATAAACGGACTTATCTGGATGGGGTCTGAATCCTTTATGCGTCAACAAATTAAAGATAAAATTGATGCTGGTTTTAGATGTATCAAAATGAAAATAGGCGCCATCAATTTTCAAACGGAAATAAATCTGTTAAAATCTATTAGAAAAGAATTTTCATTAAAAGATATGGAATTAAGAGTCGATGCCAATGGGGCTTTTTCTCCTTCAAATGCTTTAGAAAAACTAAACATTTTATCAGATTTAGACTTGCATTCTATAGAGCAGCCTATTAAACCAGGACAAATTGAAGACATGGCAAAACTTTGTGACCAAACGCCATTACCCATTGCTTTAGATGAAGAACTGATTGGTGTTTTTTCAAAAGAAAAAAAAGAATGGCTTCTTCAAAGCATTAAACCACAATATATTATTATAAAACCCACTTTAATTGGTGGTTTTCTTGGAAGTGATGAGTGGATACAGATGGCAGAAGATCATCATATTGGCTGGTGGATAACCAGTGCTTTAGAAAGCAATGTAGGGCTTAGTGCCATAGCACAATATACTTATACAAAGCGCAATCTACAACCACAAGGATTAGGTACAGGAAGTTTGTTCACCAATAATTTTGAGTCACCTTTAGAGGTTAAAGAGGGCGCACTTTATTACAATACTAACAATAGCTGGAATTTTAATTTATAATTTATGTATATATCACAAGCATTTAAGTCATTACACGAATGGTGGCGTTATTTAGCAGGATTAATAATTATTGTTATTGCAGTCATCATAGGGCAAATTCCATTTACTGCTGCGGTCATGATTAAAGCTTTTAAAAATGGGGATAATATATTTAAGTTGGATGAACAGAATATGATGTCTTTATTAGAACCAAATTTAAATCTGTTTTTAATGCTATTATCTTTTGCTATTGGTTTGGTAGGTTTGTTCATGGTTGCTAAGTATTTACACAGGCAACCTTTAATTCAATTATCTACCTCCAGAGAAAAAATTGATTGGAAACGTTTTTGGTTTATTTTTATTCTGTGGGGAATTGTTTCGAGCAGTTTTGTGATTATAGATTATGTGACCTCGCCGGAAGATTATGTTATTAATTTTCAGCTCGTACCATTTATAACGCTTTGTATCATTGCCATTTTACTTGTGCCACTTCAAACCAGTTTTGAAGAGTATTTGTTCAGAGGTTATTTGATGCAAGGGATTGGTGTGATTTTAAGGAACAAATGGGCACCGCTATTATTGACTTCATTTACCTTTGGCATGTTGCATATTGCTAATCCTGAGGTTGATAAGTTGGGAAATATGATTATGGTTTATTATATAGGAACCGGATTATTTTTAGGTATTATGACCTTAATGGATGAAGGATTGGAACTTTCATTGGGGTTTCATGCAGCCAACAATCTTTTTACAGCGCTGTTAGTAACGGCTGACTGGACTGCTTTTCAAACACATTCCATTTTAAAAGATTTGTCAGATCCAACGGAAGCTGGGTTTGTAGATATATTTATGCCTGTATTTATAGTATTTCCAATAATTC
>DATCZQ010000169.1:0-18150 GCA_036525815.1 Yeosuana sp.
CGGCTGTAAATTTATCTAATTCAATGATACATTCTTTGGCAAGCTCTCTGGCTCGTTTAACAAAAAAGCGTCCATCTTCGTAACTTTCTGCGGGGTCCACTTTTTCTAACAACTGCATGGCATCATAGGCGTGGTTATAAGATACTTCACATCCACATTCTTTTAATTTAGACTCAGCACGTTTAAAAGCCTCCAATGATTTAAAGGCATATTCCTTTAAATGTGAAATATTATTGGCCTCATAGGAATGTTTTACATTTGAGTAAGCGTAGTTGATTTCTGAATTTGCTTCAGAACAATTTGTTTGACATTGAAACTTTAAAAAGACTAAAAGGAAAAATAGAAATAAGTAATGTTTTATCATAATATTTGGGGTTAATTATATAAATAGGTGTTCAAAAGTATTAAAAAACATTATAAAGTAATGTGCATTTTATCGAATATATTGTTTTATTATCTTTAGCGCGAATTAAAAAAAGGATTTATGAAAAATATTTCACAGGAAAAGTTTCTGGTTTCTTCAAAAATTAATTTAAAAGAAGCCCCAACAAGTATTGATCTAGATACTTCAGAAAAAAAAATTGATAAGGCATTAGAATCAGTCCGAATTAAACTTGGAGAACTTCAAGAAACCATGTATGCTCAAGGTAAATATGCTGTTCTAGTATGTCTTCAGGGTATGGATACCTCTGGAAAAGATAGCTTGATCCGTGAAGTGTTTAAAGACATCAATGCACAAGGTGTGGTAGTTCACAGTTTTAAGGTGCCAACTGAATTAGAACTAAAACACGACTATTTATGGAGACATTATTTAGCACTTCCACAAAGGGGTAAATTTGGTGTTTTTAATAGAACGCACTATGAGAATGTTTTAGTCACAAGAGTACATCCTAATTATATTTTATCAGAGAATATTCCTTCTGTTAATTCTGTCGAAGATATTAATGAAGCTTTTTGGGATAAACGTTTTGAACAAATTAATAATTTTGAAAAACATATTGCTCAGAACGGCACTATTATTTTTAAGTTCTTTTTAAATATTTCTAAAGATGAGCAAAAACATAGATTATTAAGAAGGTTAAATAAACAGGAAAAAAACTGGAAGTTTTCAGCAGGCGATTTAAAAGAACGGCTACTTTGGGAAAAGTATCAAGAATGTTATGAAGAAGCTTTAAACAGAACCTCAAGACCACATGCCCCATGGTACAATATTCCTGCTGACGACAAATCAACCGCACGTTACATCGTTGCAAAAATTATGCTTGATACTTTAAGTGGCTATTCTGATATTCAAGACCCTGAACTTGATGAGGATATAAAAGTAAATTTAGAATTATATAAGAAACAATTAGAAAGCGAATAAATTCATTTTTTTACATAATATTTAACTTATAAAGTATCATTTAAAGTATATCTTTAAAACCAAAAATAACCATGAACTTGTTAAAAACAGCCCTATTATCACTCAGTATTTTATTATCTATTCCTTGTTATTCTCAAAATGATAAAGAAGTGATGAAAGAGATATACAACCAATCATTGACAAATGGTAAAAGCTACGACTGGTTAAATTATTTATCAAATCAAATAGGAAGTAGATTGTCTGGTTCATTAGGTGCTGAAAAGGCTGTTGCTTGGGGAAAGGAAGAACTGGATAAATTAGGTTTAGATAAAGTTTGGCTGCAACCGGTAATGGTTCCCAAATGGGTTCGTGGAGCTAAGGAATATGCTTTTATTGAAAGTGAACCTGGTAAAACAACCACAGTTAATATTTGTGCCTTAGGTGGATCTGTTGCAACCCCAGCATTAGGCATTAAGGCCAATGTAGTGGAGGTTTATAATTTTGAAGAACTTGCAGCTTTAGGTAAAGAAAATATTGAAGGGAAAATCGTGTTTTTTAATAGACCCATGCAAGCGGATTTAATTCATACGTTTGAGGCATATGGTGGTTGTGTTAATCAGCGTGGTCAAGGAGCAGTTGAAGCTGCTAAATACGGAGCAGTGGCTGTTATTGTGCGGTCCATGAATTTAAGATTAGATGATTTACCACATACTGGAGCCATGAATTATGCCGATACACCTGTAGAAGGACGTATTCCGTCTGCGGCTATCAGTACAAATGATGCTGAGTTATTAAGTACTATGTTAAATCTGGATAAAAATATTAAATTCTATTTTAAGCAGAATTGTAAACAGCTTAGTGATGTACAATCTTATAATGTTATTGGAGAAATTACAGGTAGTGAATTTCCAAAACAGTATATGGTTGTTGGAGGTCATTTGGACTCTTGGGATTTAGGTGATGGCTCTCATGATGATGGCGCAGGAATTGTTCAATCCATGGAAGTTTTAAGATTAATAAAAGAAACAGGTATTAAGCCAAAGCATAGTATAAGAGTGGTTTTATTTATGAATGAAGAGAACGGTTTAAGAGGTGGAAAAAAATATGCTGAGGAGGCTAAACAAAAAGGAGAAAGGCATGTATTTGCTTTAGAGAGTGATTCAGGCGGCTTTACACCAAGAGGTTTTTCTTTTGATTGTGATGAGGTTAATTTTAATCAAGTAGTAACTTGGCAATCTTTATTTAAGCCGTATTTGATACATTATTTTGAAAAGGGTGGAAGTGGTGCAGATATTGGTCCATTAAAAAATGATAAGATTGTTTTGGCAGGATTACGTCCGGATTCACAACGTTATTTTGATTACCATCATGCCAGTAATGATACCTTTGATGCTATCAATAAACGTGAATTAGAATTGGGGGCGGCCACCATGACATCACTGATGTATTTAATGGATAAGTATGGTGTTAAATAGTTTAAAGATATCTATGAAAAATTATTTTTTGTTTATTCTTTTAATGAGCTATCAAATACAATCACAAGTTACTATGAAAACAGAACTTCCTTATAATGAAATTCCTGACTATCCAGAGACTTATACCGCAGGAAGCGTAGCAGCAAGAATGCTGGATGGTTTGGGCTTTAGGTATTATTGGGCAACGGAAGGCTTAAATGAACACGATTTACAATATAAACCAAGTGCAGAAGCAAGAACCAACGGAGAAACTGTTGAGCATATATTAGGCTTGTCAAAAGTGATTATGAATGCCACTTTAAAAAAAGGGAATGAAAGTAAGGAGGAGGTTTATGAAATGACCTTTTCTGAAAGGAGACAACAAACCTTAATAAACATAAAAACGGCCGCTGATATTTTAAGAAATTCTGATGATATTTCTCAATATAAATTGGTTTTTGGAGAACGTGAATTTCCTTTTTGGAATAACATCAATGGTCCAATAGCTGATGCCTTATGGCATTGTGGACAAGTGGTTTTGTTAAGACGCGCTTCAGGAAATCCCTATAATTCAAAGGCGAGTGTATTTACAGGAAAACTTAGAGAGTAGAAATAGGTTTAAAACAAACTTTAAAAAGAACTCATGATATTATTTATCTAGTCCTTAAGATCTTCTTTGTTATTCTTTTTCATTTTTATATAACCGGTTATCAACCTAACGCCTAATCTGGCAAAAAGGATAATGGCAATTACCATTACAATGTCAAATCCATTCATTAATACAAGATACCAATTTATTTTGCGAATTATTTTTATAAAATGTTAATTTTTAATCTCCAGTTTGTCCAGTAAAAGTTGTGTATTTATCTTTTGTTTTGATAAAAGGTTATTGTGGATTACAGATATAAAATTTCTAAAATTGATACAGTTGATCATCTTTAATTCGTTTTCTGGATTTTCCAGTAGTTCTCCTGTAATTTGTTTTAGTCTGGGCTCATTTAAATCTACCAAAGGAATACTTTGATATGAAATGTCATTTAATAGACTATTCATTTGAAAATCATTAGAAACCTGTATTTCTGATAATCCTATTATCTCTGGGATAAATACAGCATCGGTATATAGATTATTGTTTTTATTGATAACAAGTTCAATCCGCTCCAATTCTTGATAGTATTTAATAATTTCATCTTTTATAGTGTTGTCACTAATAATATCTATATTTCCCGATGAAATAAGCTCAATATAGGTAGGTGAATTTTTTACAAAGGTCTTTCTTCCTGTTAGGTTACCAATATTTCCAGTAAACACACTATCTATTTTAAATCCTTGATGGTTTTTATAATGCGATATCATTGGCGTAGCAATTTTGTTAATGTGGGTTTCATAATCCATTTGAGCTTCAATAGTGGTAAGTTGCTCTTTTAAATCACGCTTGATATTAGACAGATAGATGGATTCTTTTTGTTTCTGGATTCTATTGGAGTTCCAATTGTTTATTTGCAACGCTATTAAAATACCAATGACTACCAGTACAATCTCACCAATGGCGTATTTAAAATATTTGGTGGTCTTGTTTTGTTCCATAAGATTATAGCGTATTTTTCTAAAGAATTTTATCATATTTAATTAGTTTCAATTTCTTTTGCAATAATGTCTATAAGTTTTTCTGATACTTGCTTCATGTCTTGAAACATATCATTAAGAATTGTAAATTCCATAACAGTCATGACAAAACCATTTTTTATTTTTGTATTTTTTAAGAATGAATCAAATTCTGTTTTTGATAATTCGATGTTTTCTCCAGCTTGCCCATTACTTACTCGGAAAGCATAATTTTTTACCAAAGGATTTAAATCCATTAAATTATACAAAGGTTCATAGAGAAGTATTTCAGTATCATACCTAAAATGTTCTTCTTCAGCTTTCATTACTTTATAAAGCGATTCAATGTCGAGGAGCATGTTTTTTATAGAATCATTTTTTATAATAGCAAGATTACCGGAGTTGGTCAATTCTTGAAATGTGTTGTTGCTTTGGTAAAACTTTCTCCAACTGTAAATGGTAATTTGATCTTCATTAAATGCAGATAAATCTGTTAAAGTTTTACCTTCAAAATGTTCAATAATTCTGTTGGCAGCTTCAATACAGGCAGTTCTTGTGGCCATATATTTATCCATTTCTACAATATTAAATTGTAAATCTGATTTTATATTTTCAAGGTAATGCATCTCTTTTATGAGCTCCTTTCTTGAGTCATTTTGGTTGTTAATCTGTAAGGCAATCAAAATACCTATAACTACCAATACAATTTCCCCAATGGCATATTTAAAGTATTTAGAGGTTTTACCTTCATTCAGAAGATTTTGACGAATGTTTCTAAAGAGTTTAATCATATATTAAAGGTTATATTCTAGTTTTAATAGTGCTATAAGTTCATGTGCGTTCTCAATTATTTCTGGCATTTCTTTAAAGGCACGTGTACGATAATTGTCCTGAATTATTATAAATGTATTTACAAACTTTTGAATAAGGGCTTCATCATAGCTTGCCAATTTAAGATCGTTTGCTTTTGAAGCTTTATATTCTTCAGTTTCATAGATGTTAAAAGAGGGGCTGTCAAAACTATTGTTTTCAAGAATGGTCATTTTAGTAATGTAAGGGGAATTTAAATTTAGAAGTAACACCATCATATTGTCCGCTTTTTCAGCATTTGATTTATCAAACTCAAAATCTTCATCTAGATGATTTGAGAAACTTTCATAGGCAACTAATTTTTTTTGTAGACTATCATTGGTAATATAGCGAAGACCTCCAGAATTTTTTAATTCATTAAATGTGGTACGATTCCATTTGTAGGGTCTATACATGATATCATGGCCAATAACATATAAATCTGTATTTGATAAATCTAAGTGTGGTGTATGATTAATTAAATACCTTAAACTATCAATAAAACCATATTTTTTTTCAGCTTGAAAAAGACTTACTTCTAGCATGTCAATATCATTTTTTAAGTCTTGAACCAAAGATTTGGCATATTGGTTAATTCTTTTTTGTTCTAAACGACTTTCGTTCCAATTGTTCACTTGTAAAGCAATTAAGATACCAATAACCACCAGAACAATTTCACCAATGGCATAGCTTAAATATTTTAATGGTCGATTGTCATCTGCCATTTGTTTTCGAATCTTTCTAAAAAAGTTAATCATTGGTTATAAGATTTTGTTGCATCAATTATTTTTTCAATAAGGTCATTAGCCATTTCCAGACTGATACGGTTTTTATTATGATACCATAGGACATTGTCAAGAATATTTTCATATTTTAATTGTTGAAATAAGGTATGATAGTCTGGTTTATGTATAGATTTTCCGCCCAAAGGCATATTTCCATTTTGGTCAATTTCTTTAAAGGCTACATAATCTGAAATAAACGGTATTAATTGATTGTTAGGCCATTGAGATAGTGTTTGTTCTCTTTCTTTGAGTAAGACAGTGTGGGCTTCCCATTGGTTTATAAGTTGAATAATTTCGGGGTTTTTAATAATGTTTAGTTTTACCTTCAATGATAAGTTTTTTTTTGCAGATGTTACGGAATAATTTGATCATTGATGTAAGATAGTTATATATGATAAAACTAGGGTTGATATATTTAAAGATAATTTTATCACTCTTTTAAAAACCTTATATTCTTCACATAAAATTTTAACCCTTTGGTTTTCAAAGCTACAAATCCTGTCAATTGATGTAAGTTTTTTAAATCGGCTGTTGGAAAATTTTCACGTAAATTAAATTTGTAGGTTTGCCAATTTTTGGACAATTGCATATTCACTCGAGATTCTGTTCCGTCATCAGGATCAAATTTATCTTTTAATGCCAATTGTAAGTTTTCATCGCCATTTTCACCTTTTAGTTCCAATTGTATACTGGTATAATTACTAAAATCCTTACTTGCCCTAACATTCTGGCCAAGTGAATCCACAATAAACATAGCAGCAGCCCAGTCTAAATTGGGTATGATAGTAAAGTCAATTTGATCCTCATTTCCTTCTAATTTTAATTGGTCAAATCCTAAATTGGAATCTGTGACAACGCGAATTGATCTCGGAACTATGCCATTGATCACTACTTCTTCTTGCCCGACATCAGAAAAATCAGTATTGTATAATTCTACAGAACGCATAATCTGAGGAGATGCTTGTAATTTATTTTCATCTATTAAGGAAATGATACTTTTGCCAATGAAATTAAGCTCTAAGTAAATAGGTGAAAATCCGTTAAAAACATGACTAGAAATAGCAGAATCAAAGATTGAAGAGTTTATCATTTTAAGATACTTATCCTTTATGTTCCTGAATATGGTTGTATCTTTAGTAAAGTTGTAAAATTGTTCATTCGAAATACCCCAATCTGTTTTCTGAGATTCTTTTAGTATGTCATCTAAAAAAGCTCTGTCGCGCTCGGTACCATTATTGATTTGTTTAGCTAATTCATAATAACTGAATAATAGGGTTTCCATATCTGTATCTTGAAGTTTACCCATGTACCCTGTAGACTTAAGGGTTTCAAACCCATACATGTTTGGACTAAAAGGTTCAAGATTAAATAAGGTGTTAAAATGATCTTCTGTTAATCTATAGTCAGCGATAGTAAAGTTTGATTTTGATTTGAGATCCCAAAACGTTTGCGTATTATTGGCTAATTGATCAAGCACAAAATTCAGATCAGAGGCTTGTTTAAGATCGTTTTTAATATTCGATTTTATATTCTTTAAATAGCCTCGAAGTGCTTCATTTTCAATACGGTTTTGGTTCCAATTATTTATCTGTAAGGCAATGAGAATACCTATGACCACCAGTACAATTTCGCCAATGGCATATTTAAGATATTTTGAAGTCTTGTCTTCGATAAGAAGGTTTTTGCGGATGTTTCTAAAGAGTTTTATCATCATAATTCTTGTTTTCTTTTTTCATTGTAATGTATTTGGCAACAAGCATAACTTCTAATCTAGCGAAATGAATAACTACAAATACAGCTACAATATCAAATCCGTTCATAATTTATTGTTATCATTTAATAATATTTAAGTTGTGATTTTTTTAAAATAACGACTTGTTTGCATGATAAGATTAAATCCATACATTTTCTTTTATTAAAAAACTAAAGGCACAAAGAACTTAAACACCAATATTAATAACGCAACCGAAATTAAATTTAATACAATACCAACTCTAGCCATTTCATTCACTTTAACATAGCCACTTGCAAATACAATAGCATTTGGGGGTGTTGCCATAGGCAGCATAAAGGCACAGCTACTGGCAATGGTTACGGGAATTAATAGATAAAGAAGTGGGATATTTAAGCCAATAGCAATACCAGCAACAACTGGCGCTAATACGGCTGTTAAAGCAACATTGCTCATCAATTCTGTCATAAACAGCATTAAAGTAATGAGCAGTGTAGCCATTAAAAGGACACTTATTTCACTGTTAGAAATGTTTGTAGCTATCATTTCTATAATACCACTGTCAGACATGCCGTTCGCCAATGCTAAACCACCACCAAACAAAATTAAAATGCCCCAGGACAGTTTTTGTGTGTCATTCCAATGCAATATAAAATCACCTTGTTTTAAATTAAATGGGATACAAAATAATGCCAAGGCTCCCGCTATACTTATCATAGTATCAGAAAGGCCTAAGCCTGGGATCAATGAATTAATAAGTGTTCTAAAAACCCAGAGAAAAACCATAACACCAAAGATGATGAGCACTTGTTTTTCTTTTGCAGATGTTTTTCCTAATTTTTTTAACTCTACATTGATAACATCTTTTGAGGCATTGAAAACCAAACCTTTATTTGGAAACATCCATTTGACCAAAACAAAATAAATGACTGCAATAAGTATGATAGAAACAGGTAAACCGATTAGCATCCATTTAAAAAAAGACACTTCAATATGATATTCATTTTCTAACAATCCTATTAAAATAGAATTTGGGGGGGTTCCAATAACGGTGGCAATACCACCAGCATTGGCAGAAAAAGCAATACCAAGCATCACACTGAGTGCGAAATTCTGATCTTGTTTGGTAAATCCATCGGAATCATTCATTAATAAAGATATAACAGACATAGCTATAGGGAGCATAACCACAGTGCAAGCTGTATTACTTATCCACATACTCATAAAGGCTGTAGCAATCATAAAGCCCAGAATTACTTTATTGGGCGTAGTGCCGGTCTTTTTTATAATGTTTAAAGCAATACGTTTATGAAGGTTCACCTTTTCAATAGCCAAGGCTAAAACAAAGCCTCCAAAAAATAAGAAAACAATGGGGCTTCCATAATTTGCTCCTACACTATCAATAGCCATGACTTTAAACACCGGAAACAACAATAATGGTAATAATGCCGTTACTGAAATTGATACAGCTTCTGTAATCCACCAAATAACCATCCAAAAAGCGGTAGCTATAACGGTATCTGCTTTTTCGGAGATGATTTCAAATGGTAAAAATTGAAAAACAATAAAAAGCAGAGGGCCTAAAAAAAGACCAATTTTTTTTGATAAAGGATAGTGTATCATTGGTTATAAGGTTGAAATTTCCATTTCAATATTTTTTATAAGTTTATTGTTTAATTCTCTATTTTTTTTGACTCCTATAAGAACCCAACCAGCTTCACGTATCATCCGTTTTAATATTCCAATGCGCTTAGGCTGATCTTTCAACAGTGACAATGGGTCTTCTAATGTATAGGTGTCGGCATTGGTAAAGCCATCTTCACCTAATGAAACCAACCAATCTTCAGCCAATTTAGCTTTGATTTCCTTAAAATATAAATTCCATTCAAGGTCATAATTATTTAATGTCGACTTAAGGTCATTGCGGAGATATGAATAATAACCTGTACTCTGCAGTTCTTTTCGGGTATCTTCGTTGCTTTTATAGTGGGGTATGCGATGTGACCATACAAAGGCTTTCTGTATAAACTGCTTATTGTATGTTGTGGGAATATCTTTTTTCCATAAATCACTTTTAAAAAGAGGTATTTTTGAATGGTCATCTTTTGGGTTGTAGTTACCAGCTCCACTTGTTTTTGACAAATATTGCATTGAATAATACCTCAAATTGTGAAGTTTTTCTAATTTTTTTATGGTTTTATGGTCCGCTTTTAGATCTTGTATTGAATTAGTTAGATGTGTTTTTAGAATCTGTTGTTTCATTCTGTTTTCATTCCAATTATTAATTTGCAAGGCAATTAAAATACCTATTACTACTAACAAAATCTCCCCAATGGCATATTTAAGATATTTTGAAGTTTTCTCTTCAATAAGAAGTTTTTTCCGGATATTTCTAAAAAGTTTAACCATCATTCTTTTTTAATTTTAAAATACCAAGATAAATAATAGATATTACCCCAATGACCATGGCAGTAACAATCATTTCATTTTTCGTCAAGTTAGAAAGAAAATAGAGGATAATTAATACTGAAAAGATGGGCACGGTATAGCCTCCGGGAATTCTAAACGTTTCAGGTTTTGAAGCAGTAACTTCTGTTTTTCTTAATTTAATAACAGCAATAGCCACTCCCAGATAAATTATTAATATAGCTGCACTGGAAATAATTGCTAGTTGTTTGAATCCACCAAAGGAGGCAAATAGGAATCCCGCAATTGCATAAACAATTATGGCTACATAAGGAGTCACATATTTTTTATGAACCATTGATAATATTTCAAAAGGAATTACTTTATCTTTTGTGGCACTGTACAATATTCTGGGAGAACTCAATAAACTACTGCTCAATGCCCCAAAAATAGAAACACCTGATCCAATAGTTATTAAAGTCAATCCAACAGGTCCAAAAATAAAGTTTGCCAATTCCCCTAAAGGATTTTCTTGAAAGGTTGCCAAAGCATTTCCTAATACGCCTTGGGCCACTGTTTGAATAAGTATGTATAGAATTAAAATTCCTGAAACACTAATAAATATAGCACGTGGAATGGTTTTCTGAGGATTTTTCACCTCCCCGCTTATAGATATTCCTGATTCTGCCCCCTGAAAGGCGAAGAATAGAATTAAAGAGATTTCGCCTAATTCCTTTATTGAAGGTATGCTTTCCCAGTAAAGGTTGGATATCACTACATCTTTAAAACCAATAATAACAATAATCAATAATGGCATTATTTTCATGACAGTAATCATCATTACAAACCTAACACCTTCTTTAGCTCCTTTGATGTTAATTAATGCCAATCCGGAAAAAAGAATTATAAAAAACAAAGTTTTGATTATATGATTATGGAAAAAGGGGAAAAAGGAGCCAATAATTTCAGCTAAAGCATTGGCAATAGCAGCATCACTTGTGATCATTGAAATTAAAAATAAAATAGCGGCTATAAATCCGGCATATTTCCCAAAAGTCTCTTCAATATAGGCATATGCACCGCCCGGATGGGTAATTTTGCCTCCAACTTCAGCAAAGCAAAGCATCACTAAAACCACAAGAAAACCACAAAACAAATATGCGAAAATACTTGAGGAGCCAAGTCCTGCCGCCACAATCCCGGGGATTACGAATATGCCTGCACCTACTACCGTATTTATGATATTAGCAGACAAACCCCAAAGGCTAATGGTTCTTTTTAATCCTTCTTCTTTTTGTGACATTTTTTATAGTTTTTATTACAGATAGCTAAGCCACCACTTATCTCGATTATTACTTTTATAGTTCCAATACCATTTACTTATCGGATATAGAGCTAGTATTAATAATAACCATATTGCATAAACAATCCATAAACTATAACCATATCCTTTTAGTTCAGGTGTTCGTGTAACAAACAACTCTATAACCATAAGCTTTGGAGATAATCCAGAAAGGGTTACGGCTATTAAAGCGAGAAGATGTATAATATAAACATGGATGATATAAAAAAACATGGGGACGCGACCTATGGTTACTATTGCGTTATATAATTTGCCTTTCCACTTTTCTGCAAAGCTGAGTAATAAAATGGTGGGTCCAAGGGTCACTAATAAATACAATAATGATGGCGGATATTTGGCGAAATTTATAAACGATAACAACGTAAAAGCAAAGGATTTTTGCTGTGACCACATATTGGGGTCTCCGTATACATTGAAGAATCTAATAAGAATAAAGAGCAGGATAGCCGTAACCCCTATATATCTTAACCATTTTATTCTTAGATTTTGGTTAAAATCCTGTTGGTATAATAAACCAAAGTGATAGCCTAAAGGCATAACAAAAATCCATGGTATAAGCGGGTAGGCACTAAAAATTGTGGTAATAGGTGTTACTATTGGACCCTGGACATGCAAAAGGATCCATAGGTTTTTCCATGTTTCGGGCATATAACCATCTAACATGTTATGACCAAAAATCACTATTAAACTAATGGCAATCATTGTGTTTTTTGGCATATGAATAAAGGCTGCTAAAAATACCATAGAGGCACCAAGAGCCCAGATGACCTGAAACACGGTCATTGTATAATTTAAATTGAAATTCCAACCAAATTTCATAATTGTAAGCTCTACCACTATGAGCCAGAACCCTCGTTTTAACAACCATATACTTAGCTCTTTTTTACTGCGTCTTTGACCTACAAAAAAGGCAGAGGTACCTGCTAAAAACACAAAAACGGGTGCGCAATAATGAGTTAAGAAACGGGTTAAAAATAAAACTACATTTGTTTGAGAAAGATCTGTTGGATCAAAAAAGAAAGCATCATAATGAAAATAATCTCTTACATGATCTAAAGCCATAAATATCATGACCATTCCTCTTAATAAATCTATAGAGGCTATACGAGGCGATTTTGTTTCTGACATAAATTATATAATTTAATTTAATCCAACTTTCCCTTTTACAGATTCAAATAGTTTTTTTGAATCATAACCAACCCCATCTTTAAAAACAATTTCCATATTTCTGATATCCCTTACATTTGTCTCTAAATTGCCATCAATTAAAATTAAATCGGCTTTTTTATCTACTTCAATAGAGCCAATGGTTTTTTCTCTTTTTAGAAAGGTAGCACCGTTCAGGGTGCATATTTTTATAGCATCAATTAAAGGAAAGCCTTCCTCAACTAAAATTTCTACAGTCCGTCTGTTAGAATATCCTGCTACCGTTCTGCCGGCTCCCGTTGGATCTGTTCCAGCTATAAGAATACCGCCTTTATCATAAAAACGCTTCACCCAAATTAGGTTTTTGTGAAATAAATCAAAGGCTGATGCATCCTTATTTACCACTCTGTCATAAGTTCTTTTTACATCATTAAAGACTTCCATAGCAAGAGCCGTTTCACCCCCTCCAGGAATAATTTCTCTATCTGTAAAGGGTTCAAAAACATTAGGCGTGGTGGTGATAGCCGTACCATTTTTAATCAGTAAATCAATGAGGCGATTGATTTTTTCACCATTAACATCTTCCGTAGCTAATGAATTTCTGGCTTCAAAGGGATCACATATATCCAATTCCTTGTCTGTAATAAAATCAGAAGATGCCATAAAACCATGCTCTAAATTATCAATACCAATATTGGAGGCTTCTTCATAAGTAAGGGAACATAAATGGCCGGTTACTTTTAGATCTCTTTTATGAGCTTCTGCAACGCATAATTTTAGGTCTTCTTTAGTGATATGATTGTATACTTTAAAGGATGTAACGCCTTTATCTGCCCAATAGTTAACTATTTTCGAGACTTCTGCAGTGCCTTCAATAAATCCAAGTTCGGGAATATCATATCCTTCCCGTTCAATGAAAGGTCCGGTTACGTCCATTTTTGGCCCGGTCATTTTACCCTCATTAATCCATTTTTTGACATTTAAATCCGTTTGAGGTTGTATACTTCCTCCTGTTCTCATAGTAGTGACGCCACCTGCTAAATAAAGTCTGGGGAAGGTAAAGGTCATTTGTCCTACACTAAACCAGTTTTCAAAGGGTTTGGTGTAAAACAAGTGCTCATGGAGCATTACTAAACCAGGAATCACTGTTTTTCCAGAACCATCAATAACCAAACTTTCTTCTGGAATGCTGACATTTGAATTATTACCAATTTGGGTGATGATATCATTTTGAAACACTAAAGTCTGATGGTATTTGATATTTGTTCCGGTACCATCAATAACCGTAACATTTTTAATAGCAACTGCCGTTGTATCTACAGTGATAAATGTTTTTACTTGTGGGGAAAGTTCTTGAGCTGTTATTTTTAATATTAACAGCAAAGCAATTATTGAGGTAATTAATAATTTATTCATTCTTTTTATTTATAAATAACTAAGCCACCATTTATCTTTGTTGTTGGCTTTATACACCATATATTTTTTACAGAAAGGATAAAGCAGCAGTAATATAATGATCCATACCAAATAAACCACCATAAGTGAATATCCATATTTAGCCATATTGGATGGTGAAAAAGCTCTATCATCTAAAAGTATATTTTGCCAGTTCCCTGAAATTAATACTGATGCAACCGCCATGGTATGAATAAATAATACATGCATGAAGTAATAAAATAAAGGGACCCGTCCAAAGACTAAAAGCCATCCTGTGATTTTATTTTTTACATTTTCAATACAAACTAAGAAGAGCATGGATGGCCCTAGTGTAATTAAAATATAATCTAAAGAAGGAGGATATTTTGTAACATTTAAAAAGGATAATATGGTATATATTGTATTTTTTTGAACTGACCAGGCTGCTAAATCGCCATAAATATTAATACCTCTTATTACAAAAAAGATAATAACTGAGCCCAATCCAAGAGATAACAGCCATTTTTTTCTTAGCACCACATTAAAATCTTTTTGATACAAGGTTCCAAAACAATATCCTAACACTATGACACCTATCCATGGAATTATTGGGTAGCTTATTTGAATAAATTGACCTGAATCTACATTAAAACCATGCCGTTGATGCAATATATACCACAATACAGAACTTAAATTGTTGCCTTGCATAACAATACCATCTAATAAATTATGACCAGCTATTAAAATAAAACCAATTAGTATCAATATTTTTTTTGGCAGATAAATTAAAAGTGACAAACAAACCATACTTAATCCAATTGCCCAAATGACCTGCAACATAATGAAGTTATAACCTAAATCGAATTGCCAAATCAAATTGTTTATAAAAATTTCTAAGACAATGAGCCATAATCCTCTTGTGAACAAAAAATTAAATAATCCATTCTTTGTTTTTCTGCTTCCATATAAATAGGCCGATGTTCCAGCCAAAAACACAAATACCGGTGCACAATAATGTGTAATAAACCGGGTGAAAAATAAAAAAGGGGTTGTTGTAGCCATGTCAGTTGGGCCTAATGCTCCTCCCGCATTTAATCCAGAAAAATGAAAATAATCTCTACTGTGGTCTAAAGCCATAATCACCATTACGAGACCTCTCAAAATGTCTATGGATTCAATACGGTTGGTTTTTAAAATCATAATTCTTTTGATGTTATTTTAAAAAAAAAATAGTTAAGATGCTTTTTAATTAATTTTTCTCAATAAATGTCTTTTTTGGTAGCTTAAATTTCTCCAAATCCATTCCAATGGTCCGAATTGAAAATATTTTAACCAGATAGGGCTCGCAATTAATTGAAAAAGCCAAATTGAAAATACGATGTACAATAATTCATGACGTTGAAAGGTTCCAAATAGACCAAATCCCGCACCAGTAAAAATAAACATGGCAAATAGGGAATGCATGACATAATTGGTAAGTGCCATTTTCCCTACTGCTGAAAGAGAATTTTTTAGCCATTTTAATATGGGTAATTTGCAAAGTATCATAATGAGACCAATATGACCAATAGCGACACTTACTCTTCCTAAATCATAGGTAATATATGATTTTGAGAATCCCAATAATGAAAAATGACTATTCATAATCAATTTTGTTTCATAGTAGTTTACACTTAGGCCAATCCCGTATCCAAATAATATCATGATTCCGTAAAATGAATATGATTTTTCTGCAGAGAGGATATTTAATTTATAAAGAGCAATACCTAATAGCATCATACTTAGTATATCCCAAAGATCATATCTGTATGGAAAATGTTCATTATAGATTTGATTGATAGGGGCAAGAAAAGAAACCACACTAAAGTATCCCTTGCGCATATTGTTATTATACTCTGCAACACCTTCAGGAGATCTTTCCCATTCTCTTTTTTCCCATTTAAAATCAGCTTCCTTAAGTTCCTTGTCCAGTATTTTGCCCTCTAATTTGTATTTTTTTGCGAGTTCAACTTGTTCTACAAACTTTACATCACTTTTATAATCGGAATAGTTCCATAAAGCTCCTATTGAAAATAAAAGTAATGTTATAATGATGAGCCTTTTTGGCGCTAAATATCTAAATGAATAAACTAGAAAGCCCATGAGTGCATAGTTATATAGGATTTCACCATCCCATAATAACAAATAACAATGAATCAATCCAAAAACCAATAGCCATGTAAGGCGTCTGAAATAAATGTTAGCCGATTGAATGCCGGCACCTTTTTTCTCAAGTCTATCTAATAATATAAACATTCCTACCCCAAATAGAAGTGAAAAGAGAGCTCTCATGGTACCTTCAAATAACATATTGGTTGTAATCCAAGTTATTAAATCCCAACCAGTAGATCCACCCGAGACCGTTGGATTTTCATAAGCTCCTGCTAGCCCCATGCCATTTATGTTCATTAATAAAATGCCAAACAACACGATTCCTCGCATAACATCTAAGGAATAGATTCGGTCTGAGGTCTTTAAAGGTGATAATATTGACTCTGTTATTCCCATAATTTCATAATTTTTCTTAAAAGTTTATTTTTGCTGATAATAATTAGGTTAGATTTTAAAATTGAAAATAAATAAAGGAGGTTTTATTTGAAATTATGAAGGATCCATAAGTCGTTCTATTTTTTAAATAACTTATTATATGTTAATTGTCTCCATAGCCATTCCATTGGTCCAAAACTATGTGATTTTAACCACCACATACTTAGCAGCACCTGTACACTATAAATTAAAATGGCTATTCCAATTATTACAGTAAATCCAAGTTTACCAGCAAAGCTAAATCCAATACCATAAAAAATAGTGATTGCTAATGCTGTTTGAAATAAGTAGTTAGATAAAGCCATTTTGCCTACTAATTCAAATCCTTTTAAAAGCGGAATTTTTTTATAGAAAATTGCGAGCAAAGCGGCGTAGCCCATAGCCAAGGGAACAGTTCCAAAGGCATAAGTGATTGTGTGTAACAGATTCCATATTTCTGTTCTCTGAGCATAAAATTCTATGTAGCCTCTGAAAACGCTCATTGGTAATCCAACAAAAATTCCCCAAATGGCCACCTTTTTTAAAAAGTTGGTGTTTTCGAGTAAGTTTTCGTTTAAAATTTTTCGACCTGCCCATAGACCAATCAAGAAAATCCCAAAAACTTTAAAAATTCTTCCTTCATTTAAAATCCCTCCAATTCTTAAAAACGAATTACCAATATTCATTTTTAAGAAATCAAGAATATTTTCATTTAAAATATAGGCTCCAAAATTTGACCTTTTTATACCATTATTTTCAATCATTGGTAAATTAAAATAATCATAATATTGAGAGTTTAATTTAAAAAAGAACATTGGATAATTCCACCCTATCACATTTATGATAAACCAATTTAAAATGGGTAAGAGTATTAAAACACTGGCATAAGTTATTAGTTGTCTGTTTGTGAAATCCACAAAAAATATAAGTACAAAACCCAGTAATGCGTATAAAGTTAAAATGTCTCCTAACCAAAATATATGCAGATGAATGAGCCCAAATATTAAAAGCCAAAACATTCTTCGTTTAAAGAACGGGGCGAATGGTTTATTGTGTTTTGTTAAATTTTGATGCTGAATAGCAAAGCCAATACCAAATAGCAAAGAGAATAAGGAATAAAACTTACCATCAACTAAGCTGTAAAGGATGAAATCTAAAGTTTTATCAAATATAAAAAGAGTTGAAGGTAAGCGCCCTTCTTCGGGAAATGTAAAGTGTCCTGAGAAATATACAATATTGGCTGAGAAAATAAAAAATATGGCAATACCTCTTAAGATATCAAGATAAATGATTCTATTTTCTTTTTTTACTGGTTGAATTAAGTTGTTTTTATTAGTCATATTTTAAAATTGAAAATAAATAAATTGCTCACCACTACCTTGTGCTATGGCAACCAAGAAGAACATGGCAGCCCAAACAACAGCCAATGCTATGGGTGGTATTTTTTTTGAAACCGCTTCAACTGAGGTGTTTCTCATAAACCAATG
>DATCZQ010000170.1:0-6831 GCA_036525815.1 Yeosuana sp.
TAATATAAGGGCGGTTGGAGAACAAGTAAAAAAAGGAGATTTAGCCTTAAAAAAAGGCACGAAATTAACGCCTGCGGCAATAGGCTATCTGAGTTCTCTAGGAATAACTAATGTATCTGTTTATCAAAAGCCTTCAATCGCATTAATTACTACAGGAAATGAACTTATAGAGCCCGGAGAGTATTTGGATTATGGTAAAATTTATGAAAGTAACTCTAAAATGCTTCGCAGTGTCTTATGGAATTTAGGTCTTGAAGATATTTCTATTCATAAAATTGAAGATAATTATGAGGAAACGTATTCCAAATTGAAAAATGTAATTAATGATCATGATTTAGTGATTATTAGTGGAGGGATTTCTGTAGGTGATTATGATTTTGTTGGAAAAGCTTTAACTGAATTAAAGGTTGAAGAAGTATTCTATAAAGTGGATCAAAAACCGGGAAAACCTTTATTTTTTGGTAAATGCGAGAGCACCCTTTTATTTGCATTACCAGGAAATCCCGCAGCTGCATTAACTTGTTTTTATATATATGTTTACTTGGCTTTGCATAGGTTAACTGGTTTGAAGAACGATGGTTTGCCTACTGTCAAGGCAAAATCAGTATCAAATTTTGTAAAAAATGGAGATAGACCACAATTCTTAAAAGCAATTTACAAAAATGGAGAGGTCACTATTTTAGAAGGTCAAAGTTCTGCCATGTTACAAACTTTTGCAATTTCTAATGCGTTGGTACTCATGAAAGGAAACATGGAACAGATTCAGGTTAATGATTTGGTAGAAGTGATTTTACTTCCCTTTTAAAAAACAACATATGAATTATAAAATAAAGAGTAGAATTTGGGTTGAGTTAGATGGTGAAGAGTTTTTGGGTGAGGGAAAGATTCAGTTATTGAATGCTATTAATGAGACAGGATCTTTGTCAAAAGCAGCAAAACTTATGAAAGTTTCATATAAAAAAGCCTGGCATTTATTGGATGCCGTGAATAAATCATCTAAACAGCCGGTCATTGTAATGAGTATAGGTGGAAAAGGGGGAGGAGGTACTGAGTTAACAGATTACGGTAAATCATTAATACGTGTATTTGAAGAAATAAATAAAAATTGCTGGAATTATTTAGATGTTCAATTAGAAAAAATGAAAAGTTTATAAATGATGCTGGAGTTAGATAACATATATTTATTTTTTTTAATACTCCCTATTATATCATTTCTTTATTCTAGTGTGGGTCATGGAGGCGCCAGCGGTTATTTGGCATTGATGGCTTTGTTTTCTTTTGCTCCAGAAACCATGAAACCAACAGCCCTATTGTTAAATATATTTGTAGCAGGTATTTCTTTTTATTATTATTACAAAGAAGGATTTTTTAACAAAAAATTATTTATATCATTTGCTATTAGTTCTATACCATTAGCTTTTTTGGGTGGAACGATTGAAATTGATGCCTCAATTTACAAAAAGGTTTTAGCCGTTTTATTAGTTTTTGCTATTCTAAAAATGCTAAACGTTTTTGGCAAAGAAAGAGAGACTATAAAACAGGTGAAACTTTGGCAAGGTCTCATAGTTGGGGGAATCATTGGTTTTTTCTCTGGATTAATTGGAATTGGCGGTGGCATTATATTAACACCATTAATTTTACTGCTGCATTGGGGTAAGATGAAAGAAGCTGCAGCAGTATCGGCCTTATTTATCTGGGTAAATTCGGCTTCGGGTTTAATTGGTCAGTTAAGTACTGGAATAAATTTAAGTGTGGAATCTTATATTTTGGTTGCAATAGCTATGGTTGGTGGTGTTTTCGGCGGCTATTTCGGTAGTAAAAAATTAAACAATCAAAAGCTCCGTTATATTTTAGCATTAGTACTTATTATGGCAAGTTTTAAATTATTTTTCACTTAAAATGATACATAAAAAAGACATGACTGGTATTATTTTGGCTGGTGGAAAAAGCTCACGTATGGGAACCGATAAAGGATTATTGAACTTAAATGGTAAATGCTTTATTGAATATAGCATTGCTGCCATGAAGCCTTTAGTATCTCAAATATTACTTGTTTCAAATAATACTGATTATGATATGTTTAATTTGAAACGTGTTGAAGATCTAATTAAAGAGGCTGGCCCTTTAGCAGGCCTATATTCTGGATTAAAGGCATCAAAAACAGAGTATAATCTGGTTTTGAGTTCAGATATTCCTTTAATTAAGACTGAAATTTTAAAAAAATTAATAAATGAGTTTGAAGAGCCTTTTGATGTGGTACAAGCCATGAGTAAAAATAAGTCTATGCCATTGATAGCCTTGTACAGAAAGCGTTGCGAAAAGGTATTTTACGATCTTTTAAAAAACAATGAAAGGCGATTACAAGTAGCGGTGAGTCAATGCAAAGTAAAAAATATTGTTTTAAATCCATCTTTAGAATTATTTGTAACCAATATTAATACTCCTGAAGATTTAGAAAAAATGGTCTATGAAAATAAAGATTAAATATTTTGGAATGCTTACAGAGGTAACTAATTGTGAAGCAGAAATTATTGACTTTTCTGGCGTACTTATTTCTGATTTATTAGAAATGCTTTTTATTAAATATTCTGACTTAAAAGATAAAAAATTTCGAGTAGCTCAAAATAATGAATTGGTATCTGTCAACACAAAAATAACGAGTAAGGAAATAGTTTTATTACCTCCTTTTTCCGGTGGTTAATGTTTAAAATGGATAGATATAATAGACATATAATACTTTCAGAGATAGGTCATAAAGGCCAGAAAAAGTTATCAAAATCAAAAGTTCTGGTGGTTGGGGCAGGTGGCTTGGGTTGTCCTTTATTGCAATATCTTGCCGCTGCAGGTATTGGAACACTGGGAATTATTGATTATGATATTGTTGAATTATCAAACCTTCAACGTCAAATTTTATTTGGCACAAGTTCCTTAGGAAAAAATAAAGCTAACGAAGCGAAAGCTAAATTGCAGGACTTAAATCAAACAATTAATATTATTGCATATCCCGTACAATTAACATTTCAGAATGCTATTGAATTGTTTGATCAATTTGACATTATTGTTGATGGGACTGATAATTTTGAAACACGGTATCTTATAAATGATGCCTGTGTAATTACTAATAAGCCTCTTGTTTTTGGGGCTATTTATAAGTTTCAGGGTCAGGTGGCTGTTTTCAATTATAATAACGGACCCTCTTATAGATGTGCATTTCCTGATAAACCAAAAACAGGAGAAGTGCCAAATTGTTCTGAAGTAGGCGTTTTAGGGGTATTACCTGGAATAATTGGAACCATGATGGCAAATGAATTATTAAAAATTGTATTAGGAATTGGGAATATTCTTTCAGGAGAAATACGGTATTATGATGCGCTATCCAATCTAAATCAAATCATAAAGATCCAGAGGAATGAAACTGTAATTGAAAGTGTTATTTTAAATAAAAATGATTTTCAAAATCAAAAAATGAATAATATATGCAGTTCTGAAGTTATTGAAGTTTCAATAGAGGAGTTTTTAAACAGGCCAAATATTCAATTTATTGATGTAAGAGAGAGGCATGAGCAGCCAAAAATAATTAATTTTAATGTGATAGAAATTCCTTTAAGTGTCTTGGAAAATCAATTGGACTTGATAAATCGTGATGAGGAAAAAGCTGTTTTTTGCCAGTCAGGTATTAGAAGTAAAACAGCTGTAACCATTTTAAAAAAGCATCAAATAAAAAATTGTTACAGCATTAAAGAAGGGGCTTCTGAAATAATTGGATATATAAATAAATCTAATAAAAATGCAATCTATGAGTGATAATAAACCTAAAAATGTTTTTAAACAAGGAGCAATTTCTTCAGTATTTATTGGAGAATCCATAGCCAAACATCAAACCAAGACCACCATTGGTGCTCATAACATATTTCTGGGGCAGGTGAGAGCAGATGTCATTAATAACAAGATAATTAAGGCTATTGAATACACGGCGCATGAAGAAATGGCTAATAGAAAGTTTTATGAAATTAGGGAAGCTGCATTTGAAAAATACGAACTTACATGTATGCATATTTATCATAGTTTAGGCATAATACATGCAGGCGAAATTTGCCTGTTTGTTTTTGTTTCCTCACCAAGACGAAAGGTAGTTTTTAAAGCGTTAGAATTTATAGTTGAAGAAATTAAAGCTAAGGTTCCTGTTTTTGGGAAAGAAATTTTTGAAGACGGCTCGCATCAATGGAAAGTTAACAATTGATTATTTGCTATTGAATATTGATTATTATGAAAGAAAAATTAAAAATTAGAACAAAAATATTTGCTCATAACTGTGTTAAAATAACTCAAGAATTACCTAATACATTTCTTTCTAATCATATTAAAGGACAATTAATTAGATGCTCGACATCTGTAGCAGCTAATTATAGAGCAACATGCATTGCACAATCAAAAGCAAGTTTTATTGCAAAAATTAGTATCGTTATTGAAGAAATTGATGAATCAAATTTTTGGTTAGAATTTGCATTAGATGAAAACTTAATTCAAAAAGAGAATATACAACATTTATTAAATGAATCTATTGAGTTAACAGCAATCTTTATAGCTTCAAGAAAGACTGCAAGCACAAAATAATCAATAATAATTAGGCAATAATAATTAGAAAATGGTAGACATCACACATAAAAGTAGCACATTAAGAACAGCAATAGCTCAGGCAATTGTGAAAGTGAGTAAGCCTGAAACAATTTTAGCTATACAAAATGATACCGTGCCCAAAGGCAATGTGTTTGCTATGAGCAAAGCTGCTGGGTTATTAGGGGTTAAAAGAACTCCAGATATTTTGCCAGATTGTCATCCGTTACCTATTGAATTTACTAGTGTTGATTATGAAATAAATGGTTTAGAAATAACCGTAATATTTACAGTTAAGACTATTTATAAAACGGGTGTAGAAGTAGAAGCCATGCATGGAGCCAGTGTGGTTGCGTTAAACATGTATGATATGTTAAAACCAATTGATAAAGGCATTGAAATACATCACATTAAATTGATTAGTAAAAAAGGAGGAAAATCAGATTTCACAGATAAATTCAGAAAAGATTTAACCGCTGCTGTTATTGTTTGTTCAGATACTATTTCAGCAGGGCAAAAGGAAGATAAAGCAGGAAAAGCCATTATTGATAAATTAGAAGATTGTAATGTAAAAATAGCTCATTATGTAATTATTCCAGATGAAACAGTTGTCATAAAAGAAAAGGCTAAATTATTTCAGGAGCAAGGCATCGATTTAATTATATATACCGGAGGAACAGGTCTTTCAAGTAGAGATGTAACGCCAGAAGCATTAATACCATTATTAGATAGAAGAATTCCTGGGATTGAAGAAGCTATTCGTAATTATGGACAAGATAGAACACCATTTTCCATGTTATCACGAAGTATTGCAGGAACCATTAAGAAAACCTTAGTGTTAGCCTTACCAGGTTCAACTAATGGAGCCAAAGAGTCCATGGATGCTATTTTTCCGTCCGTTTTACATATATTCAGAATATTAAAAGGTGCAAGACACGATTAAATGATAAATCAAACAAACATATTACAAGATTCACACGGAAGGGATCACACGTATTTAAGAATTTCTTTGGTAGAGCGTTGTAATTTACGCTGTTTCTATTGCATGCCAGCAGAAGGAGTACCATTAACTCCAAAAAGCCATATCATGACCTATGAGGAGATTTATGACATAGCAAAAACCTTTGTAAAACACGGCGTTAACAAAATACGTTTAACAGGAGGAGAACCATTAATCAGAAAAGATATTCCTTTTGTTTTAGAAAAATTAGCTTCCTTACCTGTTGAATTGTCTATTACGTCAAATGCAGTTATCATTCATAAATTTATTGATACACTTAAAAAATATAATGTAAATAATATCAATGTAAGTTTAGATACTTTAATCTCTAGAAAATTTAAAGAGATTACTCTGAGAGATGAGTTTAATATTGTCTATAAAAACATCTTTCTTTTGGTAAAGGAAGGCTTCAACGTAAAGATTAATGCGGTTTTAATGAAAGGTGTGAATGATGATGAGATTATTGATTTTATTCACTTAACTAAAGATTTACCGGTTTCTATTCGTTTTATTGAATTTATGCCTTTTGACGGAAATAAATGGGATTTAAGTAAAATGGTATCTTATAAAGAAGTAATGACTTATGTGAATGCGTCTTTCTTAGATAGTGACATTCAACGTCTTCAAGATGCACCTAACGATACAGCCAAGAATTACAAGATAAAAGGATATAGAGGCAGTTTTGCCATTATAAGTTCAGTGACGAATCCATTTTGCGATACGTGTAACAGACTGCGGTTAACTGCAAACGGACAATTAAAAAACTGTTTGTTCTCATCAACCGAATCGGATTTATTAACTACCCTTCGAGCAGGAAAATCGATTGAACCCATTATTCAAAAAGCAGTTCAAGCGAAGTTAAAAGCTCGCGGTGGCATGGATACTTTAGAAAAACTTAAAGAACCTAAACTTCATAATAATAACCGGAGTATGATAACTATTGGTGGTTGAATATAATAATTGAGGTCAGATTATTTTTTTATCATATAATATAGTCAAATTTTGTAAAATATATTTTGATTCTTTTGATAAATGCACTATCGTATTTCATTTAATCTATATAAGGCAAAATATTTAAATAAGATTAACTGAATTCTTAAAACAATAAAAAGCCGGAGAATAATTCTCCGGCTTTTTATTGTTTTAAGAATTCAGTTAATCTTATTTAAATATTTTGCCTTATATAGATTAAATGAAATACGATAGTGCATTTATCA
>DATCZQ010000171.1:0-20891 GCA_036525815.1 Yeosuana sp.
GTGCTTGTGGTGTATTAAATAATAAATCCGTTACTTCTCTTTTAAAATATTCTGCGCCTAAAGATATCCTATTATTAAATAGTGCCAGATCAAATCCTACGTTAAAATTGGTGGATGTTTCCCATGTTAAATCTTTGTTTCCTTGATATTGCAGGCTTAATCCAATGTTTCCATTGTTGTTTGAAACAAAATACTGATCTTCATATGCAATATAATTTCTACCTGAGTTATCTGAATATAATATTCTGTCATTTCCTTGTTGACCAAAACTTGCTTTTAATTTAAATTCATTTAACCAGCTTGAATCATTCAAGAATTCTTCTTGAGAAACTCTCCAAGCTACACCAGCTCCGTAAAAATCACCCCATCTATTATCCGGGTGAAATACTGAAGAAGCATCTCTTCTGTAACTTGCATTAAAAAAATATTTATCATTATAATCATAATTTATTCTAGATAAATAACCTTCAATTCTGTAATCAAACTCATTATTACTTATATATTGAAAGTTCACACCATAATCTAAAATAGTTTCATTTGGAAGTAAAAATTTTGTTTTTTGGGCATCTAAATAAACATATGCTTCATCAGCCGATTCATGACCAATTAATATATCTATATCATGATTGCCAAAAGACTTATTCCATGTTAATAATTGTTGATGAGAAACTGTAAAATCTCTCCACGAACTTGGTGTAGATCGTCCTTCAACTCCATAAGCGTCACCACCAAGAGGAGTATCAAAACTCACACCTTGTCTGATTCTTAAATCACCAGATAAATTGTATCTAAATGAGAAGTCATTAAGAAAATCATATTTTAAAAACACATTTCCATTTAAATTATCTGTAGTTCTTCTTTTTATATCTAATAAAGTAGTCGCATAGGGGTTAGCAAAAGCCGCATATCTTCTTATTTGTGGCGTTCCAGTTTGGCCATCACCATAATCATAAACTTGTACACCATTACTGTCCAGTACAGGTGATCCATCTAAATTATAACCAAAAATTGGATAAATAGGAGCTATAGAACGAGTCCAAGTAAAAGCTCCAGCATATCCTCCTTGGTCTGGTACATTTTGGATAGAATGAGCATAATTCAAAGTACCCCCAATCGTAAGGTTTTCTTTTATTGTTTTCTCTAATGACATATTGGCCGTTACCCTTTCAAAATTAGATTTGATAGTATAGGCTTTATCATTTTGATGTCCAATAGAAAAGTAATACTTAGATGTGTCATCGCCTCCTGTAACACTTAAAAACGTCTTAGTTGAAAAAGAATTATTAAACATATAATCATTCCAATCATCGTGGTATAACAAATTAGCACTAGGATTCAGTTTACCAGTAAGAGGGTCAATAATTTGATTATCTGGAACATCATAATTGTTATATCCTAAACTAAATCCTGTATTGGCATTATCTTGAACCATATTTTCTGCAGCAATATTTGCGGCATCTGTTGGAGTTTCCCCTCTATTAATCAAAAAGTTTTTCATTGCTAAGAAATGAGCTTCATAATACATGCCAGGTTCAGTTATAACATTATAATCTTTTGCAGCTCTAGTTGTATAAATAGTGCTCACATCTAAATTTACTGTGGTAGCATTTCTAGTACCTTTTTTAGTAGTAATGATAATTACACCATTAGACCCTCTACTACCATATAAGGCAGCTGCTGCAGCATCCTTTAATACCGTAAAAGAGTCAATGTCGCTTGAGTTAATGGAATTAATATCTCCTTGAAAAGGTACTCCATTGACAACATATAGCGGATCACTTGAGGCATTAATTGACCCAATACCTCTAATACGAACGGTAGGAGCAGCTCCTGGTTGTCCACTGTTATTTATTACTTGTACACCTGCAACCTTACCTGCTATTCCTTGAATAACGTTAGAATTTGTAATCTTTTCAAGGACTTCAGATTCTATAATACCTACTGAACCGGTTAATGCCTCTTTCTTTTGTGTACCATAGGCAACTACTACTACCTCCTCTAATGTGGCAATATCTTCTGTCATGGTTACACTGATAGTGTTACTTGCGCCAACGGTTTTTTGCGCTTCTTTCATTCCAACATAGGAAAATAAAAGAATGTCACCAACTGATGCATTGATAGAATATTTTCCATCGAAATCCGATTGTGCACCTTTGGTTGTTCCTTTAATAATAACATTAACTCCAGGAAGTGGTATACCAGAATTGTCTGTTATTGTCCCTGAAATAGTTTTTTCTTGCGCAAACGTTAGTTGCACGACAAACGCTAGTAATAGCGTTAGAATTCCACTAAACTTTGTTTTCATTTTTTATTTTTTTGAATTAGTCAGAGTAAAAATCAGAATTATATGTTAATAAAACAACAAAATACCGTTAATTTTAACTTTTTTTAAAGAAAATAATGATAGGGATCTTTTTCTAAAAATCAGCAGTCATACTGATATGAATCTGTGAATTTGAGAGTTTGAATTTTTGATTACTTATTTTGCCATTGGCGTAATTAAGTTTTAATAATCCAGCCTTTGATAAAATGCCAAATCCAAAACCATACGCAAATAGTTTTTCCTTTGTATTTGTAATTTTATTTTCAAAGGAGGCCATATCAATTATAGAATGAATATAAATGGTTGGGCTTAAAAGTAATCTGTATTCTGTGTTGATAAAGCCATAAGATGTAGCTAATATACTGTTCTCATTAAAACCCCTTATCGAATTGATGCCACCAAATCTTGATAATTCATTTTCAAAGTAACTATCCGAAACAAGACTTGAGCCATTTATTCTGAAATAAAAACTATTTTTTTGGTTAAAATTGAAAATTTTAAAGGCATCAATATTTAATTGTGTTTGCTTTTCAGAAGTTTCTGTTTTTTTTCTTTGACCAAATCCTGTTTCAAGGAATATGGTCGTGTTAACTGGAAAAAGGAAATTATAATATTGAGGTCTTGTAAATTGATAGGCTATTGTAATGAAATTTGATTTATAATCTGAAATGAAGTTAGTGGTTGCTGTATTTAATAAATTACTAGATTCGGAGGTTTTAATGCCAGAAAATAGTTTGTGTTTTGAATTTATTTGATAATTAAGTTTCACTGATTGGTTTACCGTAGAGAAAGAGGAGTCTTGTTTAAAAATGTATAGTTGTAGATCAATGCCAATAGGTGTATTTAACAAATAGGGCATATTGACATCGGCTTGAAAAAACTTTTGATCTCCTTGAGTACTTTTATATTGTAAACCAAATGATTCTCCATAATTTAAATTATTAACCAGATTTAAATTTAAGTACCCATTAAAATTAAGTTTATTGCTTTCTTCATTGGTGCCAAAACCTAAAAAACCATCAAACATATTGCTTTTTGATTTTTCTATGTACATATATAAGGTAGTAGAGTCATTTGTAAATAATACTTCAGGAGATTTTATTTGTTTAGCAAATCGCAGGTTATTTAATTGAGCTGCTTTGTTTTTAATACTTGTTAAATCAAAGGTTTGATCGGGTTTGATTTTTAAATAGTGTTTTAAAAAGGATTTGGGAAATTTTTCATACCCTTTAATAGTAATGCTGTTAATATGTCTTTTTTGATTTATAGAATTGACCAGCAAGTCTGCTTGTATGATACCGTTTGGGCTTGTTTTAATATTCGTTAAAGATAATTTTGAAAAAGGAAAGCCTTCATTGGAAATTTTTGTATTTAATATAGTTAAAGTCCTTTCTATTTGTGGGATGGGTAATTCAAAATATAAAGGATTAATTTTCTTTGAAACAGACTTTATGAGGTCTGTCTTAATCCCCGTTTTACCGTAGTATATATATATGGTATGAAATTTCTTTTTTAAATGGAATTTCACAGAGAAAGAAGAATCATTTTCTTTTTGAATTTCAGAGACTGTACTTTCAATAAAGCCAATGTTATAAACTTTATTTTGAATGGAATCTATTTCATTTACTATCGAAGTATAATTTTGATGAAATTTTAAATAACCAATAGAATCAATTGTTTGATTTTCTATCTCATTATTACCGTAAATCTGTAGACTTAAATTTTGACATATGACCTTAGAGGAATAAAACAGGCAAATAATTGAAGTTAGAAATAAGGCTTTTTGCACAACTAATATTCAAGGTTAATACATTGTAAAACTAACGGAAAAACACCATTTATAATATAGCGAATAAAGTAATTTTTAAATTCTCTTGAAATCACTATAATTTCTACCTTCATAATATTTGCCAAAACCTTAAGATAAACAGGAATAAATCTTGTAAACACCGTTATAAAATGGGCGATTACACAACGTCTCTGAAAAAATATTGACTATGTTGTGAAAATTAATCCATTAGGGTTTGAAAAATACTTTTTTATTTCTACATTTGCAGCCCTCTAAACAGAGGTAATTTAAATAAACATATAAATTATATGCCAACAATTTCACAATTAGTACGAATAGGAAGAGCCAAAATAACCAAGAAGAGTAAATCGGCTGCTTTAGATTCGTGTCCGCAAAGACGTGGAGTATGTACTCGTGTTTATACTACAACACCTAAAAAACCAAACTCAGCAATGCGTAAAGTTGCAAGGGTTAGGTTGACCAATGGTAATGAAGTAAACGCGTACATCCCAGGTGAAGGACACAATTTACAAGAGCACTCGATAGTATTGGTTAGAGGTGGAAGGGTAAAGGATTTGCCAGGAGTTAGATATCACATCGTTCGTGGAGCTTTAGACACCGCAGGTGTTGCAGGTAGAACGCAACGTAGATCTAAATATGGTGCAAAACGCCCTAAGAAGTAATTAAAAAACTTTAAGAAGAAGACATGAGAAAAAGACAAGCGAAAAAAAGACCGCTTTTACCAGATCCACGTTTTAACGATCAGTTAGTGACTCGTTTCGTGAACATGATGATGTGGGATGGTAAAAAGTCTGTAGCTTTTAAAGTATTCTATGATGCCATGGATATCGTAGAAACAAAAAAAACAGACGAAGAAAAAACAGCTCTTGAGGTTTGGAAAGATGCTTTATCAAACGTTATGCCTCACGTAGAAGTACGTAGTCGTAGAGTAGGTGGTGCAACATTTCAAATTCCAATGCAAATTCGTCCAGACCGTAAAGTTTCAACGGCTATGAAATGGCTTATTAGCTATTCGCGTAAAAGAAACGAAAAATCAATGTCACAAAGACTAGCTTCAGAAATTTTAGCAGCAGCTAAAGAAGAAGGAGCAGCTGTTAAGAAACGAGTGGATACTCATAAAATGGCAGAGGCAAACAAAGCGTTCTCTCACTTTAGATTTTAATAGAAAAAAATGGCAAGAGATTTAAGATATACAAGAAATATAGGAATTGCTGCTCATATTGATGCTGGTAAAACAACAACAACAGAGCGTATACTTTATTACACAGGAGTATCTCATAAAATAGGTGAAGTGCATGATGGCGCTGCAACTATGGACTGGATGGAGCAAGAGCAAGAACGTGGTATTACAATCACTTCTGCAGCTACAACCTGTGAATGGATTTTTCCAAGAGTAAATGGTGTACCAGCAGATAATTCAAATAGTTATCATTTTAATATTATTGACACTCCTGGTCACGTAGATTTTACGGTTGAAGTAAACCGTTCATTACGTGTATTAGATGGTTTAGTTTTCTTATTTAGTGCAGTTGATGGTGTAGAACCACAATCTGAAACTAACTGGAGATTAGCTGATAATTATAAAGTGCCAAGAATTGGGTTTGTTAATAAAATGGATCGTCAAGGATCTGATTTTATGATGGTTAACAAGCAGGTTAAAGAAATGTTAGGTTCTAATGCAGTGCCTATCGTTCTTCCAATTGGTGACGAAATAGATTTTAAAGGCGTTGTTGACTTAGTTAAGAACAGAGCAATTATCTGGCATGATGAAACACAAGGGGCTACTTTTGATGTTATTGATATTCCAGAAGAATTAAAAGCGGAAGCAAAAGAATATAGAGCAAAACTTATTGAAGAAGTGGCGACCTATGATGAGAACTTGCTTGAAAAGTTCATGGAAGATGAAGATTCAATTACTGAAGATGAAATTCATGCTGCTTTAAGAGCTGCCGTTATGGATATGGCCATCATTCCAATGATTTGTGGTTCTTCATTCAAAAATAAAGGCGTTCAGTTTTTATTAGATGCTGTTTGCCGTTACTTACCTTCTCCAATGGATAAAGAAGGTATTATTGGTATTAATCCTGATACTGAAAAAGAAGAAATACGTAAGCCAAATGTAAAAGAACCATTTGCGGCCTTAGCATTTAAAATTGCTACGGATCCATTCGTTGGTCGTTTAGCATTCTTTAGAGCCTATTCAGGTCGTTTAGATGCAGGTTCTTATGTGTTAAATAATCGTTCTGGAAATAAAGAACGTATTTCACGTATCTATCAGATGCATGCAAACAAGCAAAATGCAATTGACTATATTGAGGCAGGAGATATAGGTGCAGCTGTTGGTTTTAAAGATATAAAAACCGGAGACACATTAACTTCTGAGAAACATCCAATTGTTTTAGAAAGTATGGTTTTCCCTGAGCCAGTAATTGGTATTGCGGTAGAGCCTAAAACCAAGGCAGATGTTGATAAATTAGGGATGTCTTTGGCTAAATTAGCTGAAGAAGATCCAACTTTTCAAGTACGTACAGATGAGGCTAGTGGGCAAACCATTATCTCAGGTATGGGTGAGTTACACTTAGATATTATTGTAGATCGTTTAAGACGTGAGTTTAAGGTTGAAGTAAATCAAGGTAAACCACAGGTTGAATATAAAGAGGCGATTACAAAAACGGCTAATCACAGAGAAGTTTATAAAAAGCAATCTGGTGGACGCGGTAAATTTGCGGATATTGTATTTACTCTTGAGCCAGCTGAAAGCGGAAAAGTAGGTCTTGAGTTCGTTAACTCTGTAAAAGGTGGTAACGTACCAAAAGAATACATTCCTTCTGTTGAAAAAGGATTCAGACAAGCTATGGCTAATGGGCCTTTAGCAGGATTTGAAGTAGATAGTATGAAAGTAACACTTACAGACGGATCTTTCCATGCGGTGGATTCTGATGCACTATCTTTTGAATTGGCCGCTAAATTAGGTTTCAAATCTGTTGCAAAACAGGCTGGTGCCGTAATTCTTGAGCCAATCATGAAACTAGAAGTGATTACTCCAGAAGAAAATATGGGTGATATAGTAGGTGACTTAAACCGTCGTCGTGGTCATGTGAGTGACATGGGTGATAGAGCAGGTGCTAAAACTATTAAAGCTGAAGTGCCACTTTCTGAAATGTTTGGTTATGTAACTACATTAAGAACATTGTCTTCAGGTCGTGCGACATCAACAATGGAATTTTCACATTATGCTGAGACACCTTCAAATATTTCTGAAGAAGTTATCAAAGAAGCAAAAGGTGTACAATCTTAAAAAGTTAAGAAAATGAGTCAAAAAATCAGAATAAAATTAAAGTCTTACGATCACAACTTAGTAGACAAGTCTGCAGATAAGATTGTAAAAACAGTAAAAAGTACAGGTGCTGTTGTAACGGGTCCAATTCCATTGCCAACTCACAAGAAAATTTTCACTGTATTGCGTTCTCCGCACGTAAATAAAAAGTCTAGAGAACAATTTCAATTAAGTTCTTATAAGAGATTACTTGATATTTATAGTTCTTCATCAAAAACTATTGATGCTTTGATGAAACTAGAATTGCCAAGTGGTGTTGAAGTAGAAATTAAAGTATAGTTAATATATCAAGGAGTTTCCTTGAGAACATGTCCTGAGCTGCGAGCGAAGGAAAAACGGTAAAAATACATTCAGGGTTGAACGTATTTCGACCCTGAGTTTTTTAAATAAGTAAGTAATAAATTAAATAAATAATTATGTCTGGGTTAATTGGAAAAAAAATCGGTATGACCAGCATCTTTGATAGCAACGGGAAAAATATTCCTTGTACAGTTATCGAAGCTGGACCATGTATCGTTACCCAAGTCAGAACTGAAGAAGTGGATGGCTATAAAGCGGTTCAATTAGGTTTCGATGACGCGACAGAAAAAAGCGCTACTAAAGCTGATCAAGGTCATGCTAAGAAAGCAGGAACTTCTGTAAAACGCAAAATCGTTGAATTTAAAGGTTTTGATAAGGAGTACAAGTTAGGTGATGCAATCACTGTTGAGCACTTTACAGAAGGTGAATTTGTTGACATCGCAGGGGTGTCAAAAGGAAAAGGTTTTCAAGGCGTTGTAAAACGTCATGGATTTGGTGGTGTAGGTCAAGCTACTCACGGACAACACAACCGTTTAAGAGCCCCTGGTTCTGTAGGAGCTTCCTCATATCCTTCAAGAGTATTCAAAGGAATGCGCATGGCAGGAAGAATGGGTGGTGAAAATGTAAAAGTTGAAAATTTAAGAGTTTTAAAAGTAGTTGCTGAAAAGAATCTACTGGTTGTTAAAGGTTGTGTGCCTGGACATAAAAACGCTTATGTAATTATTAGAAAATAATGAAAGTAGCAGTTTTAGATATAAACGGAAAAGACACAGGAAGAAAAGCAGAGCTTTCTCAAGATGTGTTTGCTATTGAGCCTAATAATCACGCTGTATATTTGGATGTTAAACAATATTTAGCAAACCAAAGACAAGGAACTCATAAATCGAAAGAGAGAGCTGAGATATCTGGAAGTACACGTAAGATTAAAAAACAAAAAGGTACAGGTACAGCCAGAGCAGGTAGTATTAAGTCTGGAGTTTTTAAAGGTGGTGGACGTATGTTTGGTCCAAGACCAAGAAGCTATAGCTTTAAATTAAATAAAAGTTTAAAGCGTTTGGCTCGTAAATCGGCCTTAAGTATTAAAGCAGGTGAGAAGTCAATTGTAGTTTTAGAAGACTTCAATTTTGATGCTCCAAAAACCAAAAATTTTACGGCGGTTTTAAAAGCTTTGAACTTAGAAAACAAAAAATCTCTCTTTGTGTTGGGAGCGTCAAATAATAATGTATATTTGTCGTCACGCAATTTTAAAGGGTCTGAAGTTATAACTAATTCAGAATTAAGCACTTATAAGATTTTAAATGCAAATCAGATTGTGCTTTTAGAGAGCTCTTTAGAAGGAATTGAATCGAATTTAAGTAAATAAGGAACAGATGAGTATCTTAATTAAACCTATAATCACAGAAAAAGCGACTGCTAATAGCGAGGTGAATAACTGCTATACATTTGCTGTGAATACTAAGGCGAACAAGGTGGAAATTAAAAAAGCAGTGGAAGCTGTTTATGGTGTTTCTGTTGAAAAAGTTCGTACTATAAATGTCCGTCCAGAAAGAAGAACCCGTCATACAAAGACAGGTATTCAACATGGTAAAACAAATGCTGTTAAAAAAGCAATTGTACAACTGGCGGAAGGTGAAATGATTGATTTATACAGTAACATGTAATTAGACAAAAATGTCAGTAAGAAAATTAAAACCAATCACACCAGGACAGCGATTTAGAGTAGTAAATGGATTTGACGCCATTACTACTGATAAGCCGGAGAAAAGTTTATTAGCTCCGAATAAAAGGTCTGGTGGTAGAAACAGTCAAGGAAAAATGACCATGCGCTACATAGGTGGTGGTCATAAAAGAAAGTATCGTATTATTGATTTTAAAAGAAACAAAACAGGAATTCCTGCAGAAGTAAAATCAATAGAATATGATCCAAACAGAACGGCTTTTATCGCCTTATTGAATTATCAAGACGGTGAAAAGAGATATATCGTTGCACAAAACGGTTTACAAGTAGGTCAAACTGTAGTTTCAGGAGACAATGTGGCTCCAGAAATTGGTAATGCAATGCCACTTAGTCAAATTCCTTTAGGAACTATTATTTCTTGTGTGGAGTTAAGACCTGGTCAGGGAGCAATTATGGCTCGTAGTGCTGGTGCTTTTGCTCAGTTAATGGCAAGAGATGGTAAGTTTGCAACTATCAAATTACCTTCAGGTGAAACAAGATTAATTCTTGTTAATTGTTTAGCTACTATTGGAGTTGTTTCTAACTCAGATCATCAGTTGTTAGTATCTGGTAAGGCGGGTAGAACAAGATGGTTAGGTAGAAGACCAAGAACTAGACCGGTAGTAATGAATCCAGTTGACCATCCAATGGGTGGTGGTGAAGGTAAATCTTCAGGAGGTCATCCTCGTTCAAGAAACGGTATCCCTGCTAAAGGATATAGAACTCGTTCTAAAAAGAATGCAAGTAATAAATATATTGTAGAACGTAGAAAGAAATAAGACATGGCAAGATCATTAAAAAAAGGACCTTACGTTCATTATAAATTAGAGAAAAAAGTAGCGGTTAATGTTGAAGCAAACAAAAAGACCGTAATTAAGACTTGGTCAAGAGCAAGTATGATTACACCGGATTTTGTTGGACAAACAATAGCTGTTCATAATGGCCGTCAATTTGTACCAGTGTATGTAACTGAAAACATGGTAGGTCATAAATTAGGAGAGTTTTCACCAACAAGATCATTTAGAGGTCATGCAGGTGCTAAAAATAAAGGTAAAAAATAGTAAGCAATGGGAAGTCGTAAAAAACAAATGGCAGACGCTATTAAGGAAGGGAAAAAGCAAATTGCTTTTGCTAAACTTAATAATTGTCCTACATCACCAAGAAAAATGCGTTTAGTAGCCGATTTAGTAAGAGGTGAACGCGTAGAAAAAGCGCTTAATATTTTGAAATTCAATCAAAAGGAAGCTTCAAGTAAATTAGAGAAATTGTTGTTATCAGCAATTGCTAACTGGCAATCTAAAAACGAAGAAGCAAGTATTGAAGATGCCGAATTAGTAGTAACAGAGATTAGAGTTGATGGTGGCGCAATGTTAAAAAGATTACGTCCAGCACCACAAGGTCGCGCACACAGAATTAGAAAACGTTCGAACCATGTTACATTAGTGGTTGGAGCTAACAATAACACACAAAGCTAGGATAGAAGTATGGGACAAAAAACAAATCCAATCGGAAATCGCTTAGGAATTATCAGAGGATGGGAATCTAACTGGTATGGAGGTAATGATTATGGAGATAAGCTTGCCGAAGACGATAAAATTAGAAAATACGTACATGCACGTTTATCTAAAGCTAGTGTATCAAGAGTAATTATTGAGAGAACTTTAAAACTTGTAACCGTTACTATCACAACTGCAAGACCAGGTATTATTATCGGGAAAGGTGGTCAAGAGGTAGACAAGTTAAAAGAAGAGCTTAAAAAAATTACTGGAAAAGAAGTTCAGATTAACATCTTTGAAATTAAGAGACCTGAACTAGATGCATTTTTAGTAGCATCAAGTATTGCTCGTCAAATTGAGAATAGAATTTCTTACAGACGTGCAATTAAAATGGCAATTGCTGCTACGATGCGTATGAATGCTGAAGGAATTAAAGTTCAAATTAGTGGTCGTTTAAATGGTGCTGAAATGGCGCGATCTGAACACTATAAAGAAGGACGTATTCCTTTATCAACTTTTAGAGCCGATATTGACTATGCTTTAGTTGAGGCACACACTACTTATGGTAGATTGGGTGTAAAAGTATGGATTATGAAAGGTGAAGTATATGGTAAAAGAGAGCTTTCTCCGCTAGTTGGAATGTCCAAAAAGCAAGGAAAAAGTGGAGCAACGGGTCGTGGAGGTGCTAATAGCCCTGCAAAACCGCGTCGTAGAAAGTAATTTTTTATAAAGTAAAGAAAAATGTTACAGCCAAAAAGAACAAAATTTCGTAAACAGCAAAAGGGACGAATGAAAGGGATTTCTCAAAGAGGTCACCAACTTTCAAACGGCACTTTTGGGATAAAATCACTAGACTCAGATTTTTTAACATCACGTCAAATTGAAGCAGCTCGTATTGCCGCTACACGTTACATGAAAAGAGAAGGGCAGCTTTGGATTAAAATATTTCCAGATAAGCCAATTACAAAGAAGCCTCTTGAAGTACGTATGGGTAAAGGTAAAGGTGCCGTTGAATATTGGGTAGCTGTTGTTAAACCAGGAAGACTACTTTTTGAAGTAGGAGGAGTGCCATTAGACATTGCAAAGGAAGCATTGCGTTTAGCCGCTCAAAAATTACCTGTAAAAACTAAGTTTATAATCGCTAGAGATTACGAAGCATAATTTATTTGATATTATGAAACAATCAGAAATTAAAGAATTATCTGTAGCTGAGTTACAAGAGAAACTTAGTGAAACTAGAAAGAGTTATTCAGATCTAAAATTAGCTCATGCAATATCTCCTTTAGAAAATCCAATTCAATTACGTGGTATTAGACGCACCGTAGCAAGAATTGCGACAGAATTAACTAAAAGAGAATTACAATAATTCTGCTATAAGATGGAAACAAGAAATTTAAGAAAAGAACGTATAGGAGTTGTTACAAGTAACAAGATGCAAAAATCTATTGTAGTTGCAGAGGTTAAAAAAGTAAAGCACCCTATGTATGGAAAGTTCGTGTTAAAAACAAAGAAATATGTTGCACACGACGAAACAAACGATTGTAATATTGGAGATACAGTAAGGATCATGGAAACTAGACCTTTAAGTAAATCTAAATGTTGGAGATTAGTTGAAATAATTGAAAGAGCTAAATAATTATGTTACAGCAAGAATCAAGATTAAAAGTAGCAGACAACACTGGAGCGAAGGAAGTTTTAACTATCCGTGTTCTAGGTGGTACTAAAAGAAGATACGCTTCTGTAGGAGACAAAATTGTTGTTTCAGTTAAAGACGCAACACCTAATGGAAACATTAAAAAGGGTGCTGTTTCAACTGCAGTTGTTGTACGTACAACCAAAGAGGTAAGAAGACCAGATGGATCATATATTAGATTCGATGACAATGCTTGTGTACTTTTAAATCCGCAAGGAGAGATGAGAGGAACACGTGTATTTGGTCCGGTTGCTAGAGAACTTCGTGATAAACAATTCATGAAAATTGTATCATTAGCACCTGAAGTGCTTTAATGAATTATAAGATGACAAAGCTTAAAATAAAATCAGGAGATACCGTAAAAGTAATTGCTGGAGATCACAAAGGATCTGAAGGTAAAGTACAAAAGGTATTATTAGATAAGAATAAAGCGATCGTTGAAGGAATTAATGTTGTGAAAAAACATACTAAGCCAAGTGCTAAGAACCCTCAAGGTGGAATCGTAGAAAAAGAAGCGCCCATTCATATTTCTAACTTATCGTTGTTAACTGCAAAAGGTGAAGCAACTAGAGTTGGATTTAAAATGGAAGGCGATAAGAAAGTAAGATTTTCAAAAAAATCTAATGAAGTAATATAGTTATGGCATATACACCTAGACTTAAAGAAGAGTATAAAAGCAAAGTAATTGCTGCTCTTACAGACGAATTTGGATATAAGAATGTAATGCAAGTTCCAAAGCTTAAGAAGATAGTAATATCTAAAGGCGTTGGTGCAGCAGTAGCAGACAAAAAGTTAGTTGACTACGCTGTAGAAGAATTAACTACTATATCAGGACAAAAGGCTATTTCAACAATCTCTAAAAAGGATGTTGCATCATTCAAATTACGTAAAGGGATGCCAATTGGGGCAAAAGTGACCTTACGTGGCGAAAGAATGTATGAGTTTTTAGATCGTTTAGTAACTTCTGCATTACCACGCGTAAGAGATTTTAACGGAATAAAAGCAACTGGATTTGACGGAAGAGGTAACTACAATTTAGGAGTTACCGAACAAATTATTTTTCCAGAGATTAATATTGATAAAGTTAATAAAATCTCAGGGATGGATATTACATTTGTAACTTCTGCTGAAACAGATAAAGAAGCAAAATCATTATTAACAGAATTAGGATTACCTTTTCAAAAGAACTAAGATATGGCTAAAGAATCAATGAAAGCCCGTGAGGTAAAAAGAGCTAAAACAGTAGCTAAGTATGCTGAAAAGCGCAAAGCTTTAAAAGAAGCTGGCGATTATGAAGCATTACAAAAGTTACCAAAAAATGCTTCTCCTGTTCGCATGCATAATAGATGTAAATTAACTGGAAGACCAAAAGGTTATATTAGAGATTTTGGAATTTCACGTGTAACCTTCAGAGAAATGGCCAATCAAGGTCTTATCCCTGGAGTTAGAAAAGCAAGTTGGTAATATTATTTAAATAATCAGATTTAAGGTTCAACACTGGTTGAAAACCAAAATCACAAAATCAATTCATTATGTATACAGATCCAATTGCGGATTATTTGACAAGAATTAGAAATGCAGTGAGTGCAAACCACCGAGTGGTTGAGATACCTGCTTCTAATTTAAAAAAGGACATCACAAAAATATTATTCGAACAAGGATATATTTTAAGCTACAAGTTTGATGATTCTGGAGTACAAGGAACAATTAAAATTGCTCTTAAGTACAATAAGGAGACCAAAGAACCTGTAATTAAGAAAATCGAAAGAATAAGTAAACCAGGTTTACGTAAATACGCAAGTTCAAAAGAATTACCTAGAATTCTTAATGGTCTTGGAATTGCCATTGTTTCTACTTCTCATGGAGTAATGACTGGTAAACAAGCGAAAAGAGACAATGTAGGTGGTGAAGTATTGTGTTACGTTTACTAAAAAAATAAGAAATGTCAAGAATAGGTAATAATCCAGTAGTAATTCCAGACGGCGTTACAGTTGATATAAAAGACGGAATAGTTACAGTAAAAGGAAAATTGGGAGAATTAACTCAAAATTTTGATTCTGTAGATATTAAAGTTGAAGATGGAAATGTTTTAGTAACGCGTTCTTCTGACACTAAAGATCAAAAAGCAAAACACGGTCTGTATAGATCATTAATGCGTAACATGATTGAAGGTGTTTCAAAAGGATGGACTAAAGAATTAGAATTAGTAGGTGTAGGATATAGAGCTAGTAATCAAGGGCAAACTCTTGAATTAGCTTTAGGATTTTCTCATAATATTGTGATGAGTTTAGCTCCAGAAGTTAAAGTGGAAGCAGTGAATGAGAAAGGTAAGAATCCTATCATTAAATTAACGTCACATGACAAACAACTTGTAGGACAGATCGCTGCAAAAATCCGTGGTTTTAGAAAACCAGAACCTTACAAAGGAAAAGGAATTAAGTTTGTTGGTGAGGTATTAAGAAGAAAAGCAGGTAAATCAGCGTAATAAGTAAGTTATGGCATTGACAAAATACGAAAGAAGAATAAGAATTAAAAGCAGAATTCGTAAGATAGTTTCTGGAACGGAAGCTAAACCTAGATTATCTGTTTTTAGAAGTAATAAAGAAATTTATGCTCAAATAGTGGATGATGTGACTGGTAAAACTATCAGTGCAGCGTCTTCAAGAGATAAAGATATTAGTTCTGCTAAAGCTAATAAGACTGAGATTGCCACTTTGGTAGGTAAATCTGTAGCACAAAAAGCTTTAAAAGCAGGTGTAGAAACCATCGCTTTTGATAGAGGTGGATATTTATATCATGGTAGAGTAAAATCATTAGCTGAAGGAGCTAGAGAAGCAGGACTTAAATTCTAAGAAATTATGTATCGAAAATACAAAAGCGCAGAGTTAGTAAAACCAGGTGGATTAGATCTTAAAGATCGTTTAGTTGGTGTACAAAGAGTTACAAAAGTAACAAAAGGTGGTAGAGCATTCGGTTTTTCAGCAATTGTAGTGGTTGGTGATGAAGCAGGTGTTGTAGGTCAAGGTTTAGGAAAATCAAAAGATGTAGCAAGTGCTATTGCAAAGGCTATTGAAGATGCTAAGAAAAACCTTGTAAGAATTCCTATTAAAAAAGGAACTTTACCACATGAGCAAAAAGGTAAATACGGTGGGGCAAGAGTAAATATTATTCCTGCAGCTGCTGGTACCGGAGTTATTGCTGGTGGAGCGGTTAGAACTGTTCTTGAAGCGGTTGGAGTACATGATGTATTATCAAAATCTCAAGGTTCTTCAAACCCTCATAATGTGGTTAAAGCGACATTTGATGCTTTATTGCAACTGAGAGATGCCAGAAGAATAGCTTCAGATAGAGGAATTTCACTTGAAAAGGTTTTTAACGCATAATCACGATAGAGATGGCAAAAATTAAAGTAACAAAAGTTAAAAGCGCAATCAATCGTACTTTAAGACAAAAGAGAATATTAGAATCTTTGGGTCTTAAAAAAATTGGTCAAGTAGTAGAGCACGACGCTACATCAAGTATTCTTGGTATGGTAAGTAAAGTAAATCACTTAGTTTCTGTTGAAGAAATTAAATAATAAAATACTGAAATGGATTTAAGTAATTTAAAACCTGCAGAAGGTTCAGTTAAAAATCAAGGAAAAAGAATTGGTAGAGGACAAGGTTCTGGTAAAGGTGGTACCGCTACAAGAGGTCACAAAGGAGCCAAATCTCGTTCTGGTTATTCTAAGAAAATAGGTTTTGAAGGTGGGCAAATGCCACTTCAAAGACGTGTTCCTAAATTTGGTTTTACAAATATTAATCGCAAAGAATATCAAGGAATTAATTTAGATACTCTGCAACAATTAGTAGATGATAAGAAAATAAAAGATACAGTAGATTTAGATACCTTATTCTTAAACAGATTAACTACTAAAAATGATTTAGTAAAAATCATGGGAAGAGGAGAATTAAAAGCTAAATTAAAAGTGTCTGCTCACAAGTTTACGGCTACAGCGAAAGCTGCAATTGAGGCTGCGGGTGGAGAAGCTGTAACTTTATAAGATCTTATTAAGTATATGAAATTTATAGAATCAATAAAGAATGTTTGGAAAATAGAGGAACTGAGAAACCGTATCGTAGTGACACTTGGATTATTATTAGTGTATCGATTTGGAGCTCAGGTAACCTTACCGGGTATTGATGCCGCTCAACTAGGTGGTTTATCAGATAGTACTGATTCAGGTTTACTGGGGCTTTTAAATGCTTTTACAGGTGGCGCTTTTGCTAATGCCTCTGTATTTGCTCTTGGTATTATGCCTTACATTTCTGCTTCTATTGTAGTACAGTTAATGGGCATAGCAATTCCTTATTTACAAAAGCTACAAAAAGAAGGGGCAAGTGGTCAAAAGAAAATAAATCAAATTACGCGTTGGTTAACTATTGCGATCTGTATGTTACAAGCACCAGGTTACTTAGCTAGTCTACCAGCATTAGGAATTCCTCAAAGTGCCTTCCTTTTAGGAAGTGGTCCTTTGTTTTATTTCTCTTCTGTAACCATTTTAGTAACAGGCTGTATATTTGCTATGTGGTTAGGTGAAAAGATTACGGATAAAGGTATTGGAAATGGTATTTCACTGTTAATTATGGTGGGTATTATAGCGAGAATGCCAGCTGCATTTATACAAAATGCTGCTAACAGATTGGAAGGTAATAACGTCATGCTTATTCTTTTTGAATTAGTCATTTGGTTTGCAATTATTTTAGCGTCAATACTATTAGTATTAGCAGTAAGAAAAATTGCTGTTCAATATGCCAGACGTACGGCTGCCGGAAGTTATGAAAAAAATGTTATGGCTGGTTCAAGACAATACATTCCTTTAAAACTGAATGCTTCGGGAGTTATGCCAATCATCTTTGCACAAGCAATTATGTTTGTGCCTGGTTTAATCGGTGGTTCGTCTTTCTTAAAAGATACCGCTACTGGTGCATGGATGCAAACTCAATTTTCTGATATTTTTGGATTTTGGTATAATGTAGTATTCGCTTTATTAATTATTGTATTTACCTATTTCTATACAGCAATTACGGTACCAACAAACAAAATGGCCGATGACTTAAAACGTAGTGGAGGTTTTATTCCTGGTATTAGACCTGGATCTGAAACTTCTGAATATTTAGATAAAATAATGTCGCAGATAACCTTACCGGGATCTATATTTTTGGCTTTAATTGCTGTGTTCCCAGCTCTTATTGTAAAACTTATGAATGTACAACAAGGTTGGGCGCTATTCTTTGGTGGAACATCATTAATTATTATGGTGGGTGTGGCCATTGATACTATGCAACAGGTGAATTCTTACTTGTTAAATAGACATTATGATGGCTTGATGAAAACTGGTAAAAATAGAAAAGCGTTAGCTTAAGAATATCATACCATGGCAAAACAAGCAGCAATTGAACAAGACGGAACCATTATAGAAGCATTATCAAATGCCATGTTTCGTGTTGAATTAGAAAATGGTCATATTGTGACGGCGCATATCTCTGGTAAGATGCGTATGCATTATATCAAATTATTACCAGGAGACAAAGTGAAATTAGAAATGAGTCCTTATGATTTATCAAAGGCTCGAATAACTTATAGATACTAATACGATGAAAGTAAGAGCATCAGTTAAAAAAAGAAGTGCAGATTGTATAATCGTGCGTAGAAAAGGTAGACTTTACGTAATTAACAAAAAGAATCCTAGATTCAAACAAAGACAAGGGTAGTTATGGCAAGAATTGCAGGTGTAGACATACCAAAAAACAAAAGAGGAGTAATCTCTTTAACTTATATCTATGGAATAGGTAGAAGTAGAGCAAAAGAAATTTTAGCAGTAGCTAAAGTAGACGAAAGCATTAAAGTGCAGGATTGGACAGACGATCAGATTGGAAACATTCGTGATGCTGTGTCATCTTTTACCATTGAAGGTGAATTACGTTCTGAAACACAATTAAACATTAAGCGATTAATGGATATTGGATGTTACAGAGGAATTCGTCATAGATCTGGTCTTCCATTAAGAGGACAACGTACAAAAAACAACTCTAGGACTAGAAAAGGTAGAAGAAAAACAGTTGCTAACAAGAAAAAAGCAACTAAATAATAATTAGTAATATGGCAAAGGCAAGTACTAAAAAACGTAAAGTTATTGTAGATTCTGTTGGAGAAGCACATGTTACTGCTTCTTTCAATAATATCATTATTTCACTTACCAACAAAAAAGGAGATGTTATTTCATGGTCTTCAGCTGGTAAAATGGGATTCAGAGGTTCTAAGAAAAACACTCCTTATGCTGCACAATTAGCGGCAGAGGATGCTTCAAAAGTAGCTCAAGAAGCTGGTTTAAAGAAAGTAAAAGTGTATGTTAAAGGTCCGGGAAATGGTAGAGAATCTGCTATCCGTTCAATTCATAATGCAGGTATTGAAGTAACTGAGATCATTGATGTTACTCCACTTCCTCATAATGGATGTAGACCTCCAAAACGTAGAAGAGTTTAAGTTTAAACTGAAATTTTCAGTTAACAATAATTATTTAACAAGTATCAACGGGAGATCAACGTTTATCGAAGGATAAGATTAAGACCTTAATTCATAAACACTCTCATAACTAAATTTTAAAAATGGCAAGATATACTGGTCCTAAAACTAAAATAGCTCGTAAATTTGGCGAAGCTATATTTGGAGAAGATAAGTCTTTTGAAAAAAGAAACTATCCTCCAGGTCAACATGGTGCAAACAAGCGTCGTGGAAAAAAATCTGAATATGCAATCCAGTTAATGGAAAAGCAAAAGGCAAAATATACATATGGTGTATTAGAGCGTCAATTCAGAAATATGTTTAAACGTGCAAGAGCTTCTCAAGGTATTACCGGTGAGGTTCTTTTACAACTTTGTGAATCCAGATTAGATAACGTAGTGTTTAGAATGGGAATTGCTCCTTCTAGAAGTGGTGCTAGACAATTAGTATCTCACAGACACATTACTGTAAATGGAGAAGTGGTAAATATTCCTTCTTATTCATTAAAGGCTGGTGATATAATCGCTGTTAGAGAGAAATCTAAATCACTTGAAGCAATTGATAGATCTTTATCAAATTCAAGTAGCGTTTACGAATGGATTACGTGGAATAATGAAACAAAAAAAGGGACTTATGTTTCTGTTCCTTCTAGACTTCAGATTCCAGAAAATATTAATGAACAATTCATAGTCGAATTATATTCTAAATAATAAATTAACAATATTGGTATTTAGCTAAAGGGTTTATTCGTGCTTCTTCAAACTTATAAACCGCGCAACTGAATAACAATTAAAACGAAGAAAAAAGTATGGCAGTATTTAATTTTCAAAAGCCTGACAAAGTAATCATGATCGATTCAACCGATTTTGAAGGTAAATTCGAATTTAGACCTTTAGAACCCGGTTATGGCTTAACAGTAGGAAATGCTTTAAGAAGAGTTTTATTATCTTCTTTAGAAGGATTTGCAATTACATCGGTACGAATTGAAGGTGTAGATCATGAATTTTCTGCAATTTCAGGTGTAGTTGAAGACGTGACTGAAATTATTTTAAATTTAAAACAAGTGCGTTTTAAAAGACAAATTGAGGATATAGATAATGAATCTATTTCTATTTCAATTTCAGGTCAGGAGCAAATCACAGCTGGTGATTTTCAAAAATTTATTTCAGGATTTCAAGTATTAAATTCAGAATTAGTAATCTGTAATTTAGATCCTAAAGTAAGTTTTAATCTGGAAATTACTATTGAAAAAGGTAGAGGATATGTTCCAGCAGAAGAAAACAATAAACCTTCAGCACCAATAGGAACAATCTTTACAGATTCAATTTATACTCCAATAAAAAATGTTAAGTATAGTATTGAAAACTATCGTGTTGAACAAAAGACTGATTATGAAAAATTGGTTTTTGAAATCATTACTGATGGTTCAATTACACCTCAAGATGCTTTAACTGAGGCTGCTAAAACTTTAATTCACCACTTTATGTTATTCTCAGATGAGAGAATTACTTTAGAGGCTGATGAAATTGCGCAAACAGAAACTTATGATGAAGAATCTCTTCACATGAGACAATTGCTTAAGACGAAGTTAATTGATATGGATTTATCTGTTCGTGCATTAAACTGTTTAAAAGCGGCAGAAGTTGATACACTAGGAGACTTAGTATCATTC
>DATCZQ010000172.1:0-66234 GCA_036525815.1 Yeosuana sp.
GGTTGTAAAGATTGGTTGACAAATAAAGTTGATAGATGTGTTGGAGGGAAAGTTGCTAAACAGCAATGTGTAGGTCCGTTACAATTACCTTTAAACAATTTAGGTGTTATGGCACTTGATTATAAAGGCAAAGAAGGCATTGCAACTTCTATTGGGCACTCACCTATTTCAGGATTAATTAATCCGGTGGCAGGAAGTAGAAATGCCATAACTGAAGCTTTAACCAATATTATTTGGGCACCTTTAAAAGACGAATTAAAATCTGTGTCATTATCTGCAAACTGGATGTGGCCATGTAAAAATGAAGGCGAAGATGCTCGTTTATACGAAGCTGTTCAAGGCGTATCGGAATTCGCAATAGACTTAGGAATCAATGTTCCAACAGGTAAAGATTCCCTTTCTATGAAGCAAAAATACCCCAACGAAGAAGTAATTGCTCCAGGTACTGTTATTATTTCAGCAGCAGGAAACTGTAATGATATCAGCAATGTAATTGAACCTATTTTTAAGAAAAAGGCTGGAAACATATACTACATAAACATATCTCAAGATGGATTTAAACTTGGTGGAAGTTCCTTTTCACAAGTTATTAATAAAATAGGTAATGAAACACCTAATGTGCAAAATGCCACCTATGTTAAAACCGTTTTTAATACCATACAGAAGCTCATAAAACAACAGCAAATTGTTGCTGGACATGATGTAGCCTCTGGTGGTTTAATTACCACGTTACTCGAAATGTGTTTTGCTGAAACTAATTTAGGAGCAGCATTAGATTTATCTGATCTAGAGGAAAAAGATTCTCTGAAAATATTGTTTTCTGAAAATGCCGGCATCGTCATTCAGTCAAAAGACAATGCAATAGAAAGACTATTAAAAGAAGCAAATATTGATTTTTTTAATATTGGAAAAGTAACAGAAAGTGATGTCCTAAGTATTATTAACGGAACGGATGTCTTTACTATGACCGTTTCCCGTTTAAGAGATATGTGGTATAAAACTTCATACTTACTTGATCAGAAGCAAACTTCAAATGGATTAGCAACTGAAAGATTTAATAATTATAAAAATCAAGGTTTAGAGTATAAATTCCCAAATCATTTTACCGGTAAATTACCAGAGATAAATTCAAACATTCCAAGACCAAAAGCAGCTATTATTCGTGAAAAGGGAAGCAATAGTGAGCGTGAAATGGCCAATGCCATGTATCTGGCTGGTTTTGATGTCAAAGATGTGCACATGACCGATTTGATTTCGGGAAGAGAAACCTTAGAAGATATCCAATTTATAGGTGCTGTTGGAGGTTTTTCAAATTCAGATGTTTTAGGTTCTGCAAAAGGTTGGGCTGGCGCGTTTTTATACAATGAAAAAGCCAATACTGCTTTAAAGAATTTCTTTAAGAGAGAAGACACCTTATCCGTAGGGATTTGTAACGGCTGCCAATTGTTTATGGAATTAGAAGAAATTAATCCGGAACATGAAGTACATGGTAAAATGCTTCATAATGATTCTCATAAACATGAAAGTTCATTTACCTCTGTGACCATACAAAAAAACAATTCTGTTATGCTTTCAACACTTGAGGGAACTACTTTAGGAGTTTGGATTAGTCATGGCGAAGGAAAATTTAACTTACCATATACAGAAGACCAATACCATATTGTTGGTAAATATGGTTATAACGCATATCCATCAAATCCAAATGGCTCCGATTTTAATACTGCCATGATGTGCGATAAAACCGGGCGTCATTTAGTAACCATGCCTCATATTGAACGTTCCACTTTTCAATGGAACTGGGCCTATTATCCTGAAGGACGAAAAGATGAAGTATCGCCTTGGTTAGAAGCTTTTGTAAATGCCAGAAAATGGCTAACAAAATAAATACAAGATAAAGCAAAAAGCCCGATTTCAAATTCATTAAATCGGGCTTTTTGTTGTCTTTTTTACCAAATAATTTACTTATCGCCTCCAAATAAATAGCCATAAAACATACCCACAAAAACGGCCCCACCTACAATATTCCCTAAGGTTGCCGGAATCAGATTTTTTACTAAAAAGGTAGTCCAAGTTATATCAACGCCTTCAAAAATAGCTAATGGAATAAAATACATATTGGCAATACTGTGTTCAAACCCCATAGTTACAAAGGCCATAACGGGCAACCAAATACCTAAAATTTTCCCAATGGTACCTTTTGCCGCCATACCTTGCCAGACAGCCAGACAAACTAACCAATTGGCTCCAATACCTTTAAGAAAGGTTACTAAAAACGTATGACTTGTTTTCCCTAATGCTAATTGTTCAACTGAATCTGTATAAGGCGAACTACTAACGATATGAGTTAAATAAGTAACTACGTACGCTACAAAAATAGCGCCTATAAAATTTCCAACATAAACCAATCCCCAGTTTTTAAGTACAACACTAATACTTTGTTTTTTATTTAACACATTCGGAATAAAATAAGCATTGTTACCCGTGAAAAGTTCTGCACCGACTACTACAACTAAAATGAGTCCAAGTGGGAAAGTAGCACCAAATATGAATTTGGTTATTCCCGGATTTTCAGCAGCTATTCCTGGAGAACCGCCTCCAACTATAATAGCTAATAACCCACCAAACGCAACATAGGCTCCTGCCAAAAAAGCAAGCATTAATGTTTTCTTTATTTTATATTGACCTTTAGCTTCTGCTAAAGTGCTAACTATATCTACGACTTCCTTTGGGGTATTCATGATATTTTATTTGTGCTGTCAAAACAACATTTTTAATTTATTTTTACTTTTTTAAAATAATTCTTTAGAATTTCTGCAGCTTCGATTAATTCTTCGGTTGTATTTTCTCTGGCATCTTTTAATTGATATTCCCAACCCAAAGCTTCCCATTTGTGAATACCCAGTTTATGATATGGTTGAATTTCAATTTTCTCAATAGTTTGATAATCTTTAAAATATTCACCCATGGCATGTAAAAGCTCTGGTTTGTTTGTTAAACCAGGAATTAAAACATAGCGTAACCACATATTTTTACCAGAGGCTTCTCTATGTAATGCGAAATTAAATGTTGTGTCTTTACAACCCACACCCGTTAAAGCTAAATATCCCTCTTCGGTCATATGTTTAATGTCTAACATAACCAAATCAGCATAATTATCTAAAAGTTCTTTTGAAAAGCTATTTAAAATTCTTCCGTTAGTATCAATATTGGTGTGAATACCTTCTTCCTTTAATCTTTTAAAAAACGGAATTAATTCTTTGGCCTGTAATAATGGTTCTCCGCCAGATACAGTAACCCCACCTTTTTTTCCAAAATATGGTTTCATTTTAAGAGCCATCTGAACAAGTTTTTCAATATCATATATTGTTCCTCCTGCAGTTTCGATAGAATCTGGATTATGGCAATACAAACATTTTAGTTTGCAACCTTGTAAAAAAACTACCCAACGAATTCCTGGACCGTCATGAGTTCCAAACGATTCTATCGAATGCACTCTCAATGTATTTACTTCTGTTTTGATGGTTTTCTTTTTTTAGTGGTTTTATAAATAGTTTTGAAAGAGCTATAACCGCTCTTTCAAAACTTTCTTTAATAATAAGGTACAATTACATTGATTCGTGAAACGAACGTGTAATAACCTCTAATTGTTGCTCTCTGGTTAACCTAACAAAGTTAACGGCATAACCTGAAACACGAATTGTTAATTGAGGATATTCCTCTGGATTTTCCATGGCATCCATTAACATTTCTTTATTTAAAACATTCACATTTAAATGTTGCGCATTTCTTGAAAAATACCCGTCTAATGTTGTCGCTAAATTTTCAATTTGCTCTTCTTCATCAGCACCTAAAGATTTTGGCACAATAGAGAATGTATTTGAAATACCATCTCTTGAATCGTCGTAATTTATTTTTGAAACTGAATTTAATGAAGCAATAGCTCCATTACAGTCACGTCCATGCATTGGGTTTGCCCCTGGCGCAAAAGGAATTCCTTGTGCCCTTCCATCTGGTGTTGCTCCTGTTTTTTTACCGTAAGACACGTTTGAAGTAATGGTTAAAACAGACATAGTAACTTCTGCATCTTTATAAACAGGCAACTGTTTTAATTCGTTATTGAATTCTGCAACAGCTTTACTTGCTAAAAAGTCTACTCTATCATCATCATTTCCATACATTGGAAATTCGCCTTCAATTTGAAAATCTATAGTTAAGCCTTCTTCGTTTCTAATTGGTTTAACTTTGGCATATTTTATTGCAGATAATGAATCGGCCACAATAGACAATCCAGCAATTCCGTAAGCTATATTCACACCTGGGTTTGTATCAATTAAAGCCATTTGTGCTTTTTCATAATAGTATTTATCATGCATATAGTGTATAATGTTCATTGAATCATTGTACACTCTGGCAACTTCTTTCATCGCAATTCTAAAGTTTACCATGACTTTATCAAAATCTAAATACTCGTCCGTATAAGGTGGAATTCCATCAACAATTTGTGTTCCTGTAAATTCGCAACGACCCCCATTTAAAGCTAATAATAATGTTTTAGCCAAATTAGTACGAGCGCCGAAAAACTGAATTGATTTTCCTAATTCTTGATATGATACACAACATGCAATCCCGTAATCATCAGAACCACGACTTGTTCGCATTAAATCATCATTTTCAAATTGAATAGACGAAGTATCTATGGCTACTTTTGCACAATAGTTTTTAAAATTCTTTGGTAAATTTTCAGACCATAAAATGGTAATATTAGGTTCTGGGGATGGTCCTAAATTATACAGTGTATTTAAAAATCTGAAAGATGTCTTTGTAACTTTAGTTCGTCCATCAGACAACATGCCTCCAATCGCTTCAGTTACCCATGTTGGATCACCTGCAAAAATTTCATCATAAGCTTCCATACGCAGGTGACGCACCATACGCAATTTCATAACAAATTGATCAATGTATTCCTGTGCTTCAACCTCGGTAATTAACCCTTCTTCTAAATCGCTTTCAATATAAATATCTAAGAATGATGACACATTGCCTAAAGACATTGCAGCACCATCTTGTTCTTTTACTGCTGCTAAATAGCCCATGTACGTCCATTGCACAGCCTCTTGAGCATTTTCGGCAGGACGAGATAAATCTAAACCATAAGATTTACCCATTTCAATCATTTCTTTTAATGCTTTTATTTGATCTGAAACTTCTTCACGTAAACGGATAACTTTATCGGTCATCGGACCAGTAATCCCAGCTAAATCTTGCTCTTTTACTTCAATTAAACGTGTTACTCCATATAACGCAATTCTGCGGTAATCACCAATAATTCTTCCTCGTGCATAATTATCAGGTAAACCTGTTAAGAACCCTAAAGAACGGTACTTTTTAATTTCATCTGTATAAGCATCAAAAACACCATCGTTATGTGATTTTACATATTTATTAAATAAATCTGAAAGTTGGTTGTTTGGTTTTAATCCGTGTTCAGATAAAGCTTTTTCAACTACCTTAAAACCTCCGAAAGGTTTCATGGCTCTTTTTAATAATTCGTCGGTTTGTAACCCAACAATTACTTCATTTTCCCTATCAATATATCCAGCTTCAAAAGAATTAATTCCAGAAACAACGTCGGTATCAATAGAACGAACACCATTTCTTTGTCTTTCCTCCTTAGTACCTTGTTTACAGATTTCCCATAATTTTTTAGTTTTTTCACTTGGTCCTACTAAAAATTCATGTGTTCCGTGATATGGGGTAATATTTTTTGTAATAAACTCTCTTAAGTTTATTGCCTTATTCCAAATACCTGTTTTAAAAATTTTGGTTTTCATATATTTATTTTTATTGTCCTAATTCGTTTTAAGGGTACAAAAATAAAGCCTAAAATAAGTTGAAAAACTGATAATTATCATAATAAAACCCTTTGTTTACAAGGGTTGTCAGCGAAAACGTTTGAAATATAGACTTTACAAAAAAAAATAATTTGTTTTTTTTGTTACAAATTAAAAAGAAGATAATTAGGTGTATTTTTAGGGTAATATACTATAGAATTTTAAAGTTACCCATAGTTTATTTAGTTATTAAAATAACCAAAATGAGAAATGATATTATTACTGTAATACATTTAAAATATTCAATTCTCAAATAGATTGAAAAAAGATAATCTCCTTTTTCTTAAAACATAAAAAGCCCCTAAGTAAAATAAATAGTTTACTTAGGGGCTTCAAACTTAAAACAAAAAATTACATGGACTTTTTAATGGCCGCTTGCGCAGAGGCAATACGTGCAATTGGAACTCTAAAAGGAGAACAACTTACGTAGTTCATTCCAACATTATAGCAGAATTCAACAGAACTTGGTTCTCCACCATGCTCTCCACAAATACCAACTTTTAAATTTGGTTTAGTGCTTCTACCCTTTTCAGTACCCATTTTTACTAATTGACCAACTCCTTCTTGATCAAGCACTTCAAACGGATCTACTTTAAGAATTCCTTTTTCAATATATATTGGTAAGAACTTACTGGCGTCGTCTCTTGAATAACCAAATGCCATTTGTGTTAAATCGTTAGTACCAAAAGAGAAAAATTCCGCTTTTTTGGCAATTAAATCTGCCATTAAGGCTGCTCTTGGAATTTCAATCATGGTTCCAACCAAAAATTCAATAGTATCATTATATTCTTCAAATACTTTTTGAGCGGTATTTCTAATGATATTTTCTTGCATTTCAAATTCTTCGACGGTTCCGATTAAAGGCACCATTATTTCTGGTATAGCTAAAATTCCTTTTGCTTTTAGATTTAATGCAGCTTCAATAATAGCTCTGGCCTGCATTTCAGTAATTTCAGGATACGTATTTCCTAATCTACATCCTCTATGTCCAAGCATAGGGTTAAACTCTTCTAATTCAGAAATTTTACTTTTTACCGCCTCTAATGAAATATGCATTTCTTCGGCTAACTCCTTTTGTTGTGTCAGTTGATGAGGCACAAACTCATGTAATGGGGGATCCAATAACCTCACAGTAACTGGCAAGCCTTGCATCGCTTCAAAAATACCTTCAAAATCTTCTCTTTGCATAGGCAATAATTGGTCCAAAGCAGATTTTCTGCCTTTTACCGTATCAGCCAAAATCATTTCGCGCATGGCTTTAATTCGGTCTACTTCAAAAAACATATGCTCTGTTCTGGTTAAACCAATACCTTGTGCTCCAAAATTACGTGCTGCTTTTGCATCTTTAGGGGTATCTGCGTTAGTTCTTACCTTCATGGTGGCATATTTGTCCGATAATTTCATGATTTCAGCAAACTCCCCACTTAATTCAGGCTCAATCGTAGACACTTTTCCTTCTATAATATTCCCTGTTGAGCCATTTAACGAAATCCAATCTCCTTCATGATATTCTTTACCATCAACAGTTAATGTGCGTGTTTTATAATTAATTTTTAATGCACCTGCTCCAGAGATACAGCATTTACCCATTCCACGAGCAACAACCGCAGCATGTGAGGTCATTCCACCACGTGCGGTTAAAATACCACGAGCAATGTTCATGCCTTCTAGATCTTCAGGAGACGTTTCAATACGTGTTAAAATGGTGTATTTATATTTATTGGCTTCATCGGCAAAGAAAACAAGCTGACCGGTAGCAGCACCAGGTGATGCTGGCAATCCTTGTGCTATAACATGTGCTTTTTTTAATGATTTTGGATCAAATACAGGATGTAGTAACTCATCTAATTTATTTGGTTCAATACGCAACAAAGCTTGCTTTTCATCTATCATGCCTTGTTTCAACATATCCATAGCAATTTTAACCATTGCCGCTCCCGTTCGCTTACCGTTTCTAGTTTGCAAAATCCAAAGTTTACCATCTTGCATCGTAAACTCCATATCTTGCATATCTTTATAATGATCTTCTAATTTTTGTTGATAGCCATTTAATTCAAGATAAATATTTGGCATGAGCTCTTCCAGTGAAGGATAATTTTTAAATCTATCTTCTTCTTCTACTTTGGCCAATTCTGCCCAACGAAGCGATCCTAATTTGGTGATTTGTTGTGGGGTTCTCGTACCTGCAACAACATCTTCACCTTGAGCATTTATTAAATACTCACCGTTAAATACATCTTCACCAGTTCCGGCATCACGCGTAAAACATACACCTGTACCAGAATTATTACCCATATTTCCATAAACCATGGCCTGAACATTAACAGCAGTTCCCCAATCAGATGGATATCCGTTCATTTTTCTATAATAAACCGCTCTATCTCCGTTCCAGCTATTAAATACCGCTACTACTGCTCCCCAAAGTTGATCCCATGGATTTGTTGGAAAATCATGTCCTGTGCGTTTTTTAACGGCTTCTTTAAAATCATATACTAAATCTTTCAAATCCTGAATAGTAAATTCAGTATCTAAATTAATATTACGTTTATGTTTAAGTGCTTCCATGATTTCTTCAAATGGATCAATGTCATCCTTTGATTCCGGTTTCATACCTAAAACCACGTCTCCATACATTTGAATGAAACGGCGGTAAGAATCCCAGGCAAAACGCTCATTATTAGTCCTTTTAGCCAATCCAATAACAACTTCGTCATTTAAACCTAGATTTAAAACAGTATCCATCATACCCGGCATAGATACTCTTGCTCCCGAACGCACAGATACTAATAAAGGATTTTCTTTATCGCCAAATTTGGCTCCCATTATTTTTTCAATATTTTCTATTGATTCTTCTACTTCAGGAAGAATCATTTTTACAACTGTATCTTGGCCTAAAAGATTATATTCTGTACAAACTTCGGTAGTAATTGTAAATCCGGGTGGAACAGGTATTCCAATTAAACTCATTTCAGCTAAATTTGCTCCTTTACCTCCTAAGAGGTTTTTCATTTTACTATTTCCATCGGCTGTTTTGTTACCGAATTTATAGACTCTTGTTTTTACCGATTCTAAGGTTTCCATATAATTATGTTTTTAGACTTTTTAATGTTATTGCCGACAAAATTAAATAGTATAAAAAACCCATTCAATGACATAAATCATATATTAAAAGTTTTTATTTGTAGAGATCAATGGAAGATAGAAGTTATATAACCATTGTTTAGTGCTGTAGCTCTTGTTTTTTTATACTACCTCTTGTAAATTCTTTTTTATTTCCTATTTTGCATACTGCTAAACTATTTAAGACATAATGACTCAAGTAACTCGGTTGTTTGATATTCCTCAATATCAATATGAAACATATAATTTAAAAAAAGCCTTAACCACTAAATATAACGACAAGTGGATTTCAATTTCATCTGAAGAATATATTAATCAAATTAATGCTATTAGTAGAGGGTTATTGAGATTGGGGGTGGAAGCAAATAACAAGATTGCTGTTATTTCAAGTACTAATAGAACGGAATGGAATGTCTTAGATATGGGGGTGTTACAAATAGGCGCGCAAAATGTCCCTATTTATCCTACTATAGCTAAAGAGGATTATGAATATATAATGAACCATTCTGAATCTGTTTACTGTTTCGTTTCAGATGCTGCGGTTTTAGAAAAATTAAATTCTGTAAAGGGAAAAACAAAACTTAAAGGTGTTTATACTTTTGATGATATTTCTGGAGAAAACAGTTGGAAAGAAGTTTTAAAATTAGGTCAAGATGAAAGTAATCAAAATGAAGTAATTGAGAGAAAGAATAATGTAAAACCAAATGATTTAGCTACTATAATATATACCTCTGGAACTACTGGTCAACCAAAAGGTGTGATGCTTTCTCATAATAATTTAATTTCTAATGTGATAGATAGTGAAAAGCGTGTGCCTTTTGAATATGGCAAATCCAAAGCCTTAAGCTTTCTACCAATATGCCATGTTTTTGAGCGTATGATATTATATCTATATCAATACTGTGGAGTGGAAATTTATTTTGCGGAATCCATTGATAAAATGACTGATAACTTAAAAGAAATCAAACCTAATGTTATGACTGCTGTTCCCAGACTTTACGAAAAAGTCTATGATAAAATTTTGGAAAAGGGAGCAGATCTTTCAGGTTTAAAAAAGGCCTTATTCTTTTGGGCAATAGATTTAGGTTTAAGATATGAACCCTATGGACAGAACGGTTTCTGGTATGAACTCCAACTAAAATTAGCCAGAAAATTAATATTCAGTAAATGGAAAGAAGGACTTGGTGGTAATTTAGACTTAATGGTCTCGGGAAGCGCGGCCTTACAGCCCAGATTAACGCGCACTTTTGCCGCCGCTGGTATGCCTATCATGGAAGGCTATGGATTAACAGAAACATCTCCCGTAATATCTGTAAACGACATGCGGAATGGTGGTTTTAGAGTGGGAACTGTTGGTCGTATCATTGATCATGTAGAGGTGAAAATTGCTGAAGATGGTGAAATATTGGTAAAAGGACCCAATGTGATGCTTGGCTATTATAAAGATCCAGAAAAAACGGCTGAAGTCATGACTGGAGACTATTTTCATACGGGAGATATTGGAGAAATAAGCAAGGATGGATTTTTAAAAATTACCGACAGAAAAAAAGAAATGTTTAAAACGTCTGGTGGTAAATATGTTTCACCAGCACTTATTGAAAATGAATTAAAACAATCTCATTTTATAGAACAGGTGATGGTCATTGGTGAAGGAGAAAAAATGCCTGCAGCGCTTATTCAACCAGATTTTAAATTTATAAAACACTGGATAGAAAAAAAAGGAAAAGATATTAAACCGGATAATGAGTCAATTGTTTCTTCACAAATAATTAAAGACAGAATTCAAAAAGAAGTTGATAAAGCAAATAAGAATTTTGGCAATTGGGAACAAGTAAAGAAGTTTGAACTGACACCAGATGTTTGGACCATAGAAGGTGGTCATTTAACACCAACAATGAAAATGAAACGAAAGATTATTAAAGAAATTTACAAAAATCTGGTTGAAAAAATATATCGTTCTTAGAAAATAGAATAAACCTAAAATACATTATATTTAAAATATTAATTAATAATAGTAATTGTTAATTAATATCTCATGAAAACAAAAAACTTCTTAGTTTCAGGTCTTGTAGCTGGTATTATAGATTTCTTTTTAGGATGAATTTTCTATGGTATGCTATTTAATGATTTTTTTCCTCAACCTGAGAAAAACTCAAATGCTATGGTTATGATATTTTTAGGTTGCGTAACCTTTGGATTATTTATAGCTTACATTTATACCAAGTGGGCACAAATATCAACAGCCATTACAGGAGCTAAAGAGGCTGCTGTAATCGGTTTATTTATAGCATTATTTTCTAATTTTTTCAATTTTGGCAATGACAAGCGGCGGTTCTATCCAAACAGCTGCATTAGACGTTGGAATAGGAATTGTAATGACCGCTATTATTGGGGCTGTTATTGGCGTGATTAATGGGAAATTAGGATAAATAAAATTAACATTATTATTAAAAGACACCTCTGGACTAGGGGTGTTTTTTTTATTCAATATTTTATAATTTATTATGCATGCATAATAAATTTTTGTATATTTGGTTTTGTAAAATTTAACCATGAAAGACAAAACCATTGATTACGTACTGAGAACCACATGGTTAGCTGTTTCTAAAATGTACAATGAAGAAGCTGCTAAATTTGACAGTACCATGGCCACTGGATTAACACTGTTAAGTATTGATCAAGAAAAAGGGACGCCTTCAACGTCTTTAGGCCCAAAAATGGGCATGGAAGCTACCAGTTTATCAAGAATATTGAAAACAATGGAAAAAAGGGGCTTAATAGAACGAAGGGCCAACCCAGAAGACGGAAGAAGCGTGTTAATATATCTTACAGATTTTGGAAGAGAAAAAAGAGCCTATTCACGAGAAAAGGTCCTCACTTTTAATGAGGCCATAAAAAATAATGTTTCTGAAGAAAAATTACGTCATTTTTATGAAGTTGCAGAATTAATTAATGACATGGTTACTAATAAGAAAATATACAATCAAACTAAATAATTAGCTTAATATATAATGAATAAACGTAGAATTAAAAAAATAGCAGTTATTGGTTCTGGAATTATGGGAAGCGGTATTGCTTGTCATTTCGCCAATATTGGTGTAGATGTACTTTTACTAGACATTATTCCAAGAGAATTAAATGACGCTGAAAAAGCAAAAGGTTTAACCCTTGAAAGCAAGCAGGTAAGAAATCGTTTAGTTAATGATTCACTCGCTAACTCCTTAAAATCTAAACCTTCTCCAATATATCATCAAAGCTTTGCAAGCAGAATCACTACTGGTAATTTAGAAGATGATATTGCAAAAGTAAAAGATGTTGACTGGATTATGGAAGTGGTTGTAGAACGTCTGGATATTAAAAAAATAGTATTCGAAAAATTAGAAAAATACAGAACTCCTGGTACATTAATAACATCAAATACTTCAGGGATCCCAATTCATTTTATGAGTGAAGGCCGAAGTGAAGACTTCCAGAAGCATTTCTGTGGAACCCATTTTTTTAATCCTGCCCGGTATTTAAAATTATTTGAAATCATTCCTGGGCCAAAGACGGATGCTTCAGTTTTGGAATTTTTAAATGGCTATGGAGAACAATTCCTTGGCAAAACTTCGGTTATAGCCAAAGACACCCCTGCTTTCATTGGAAATAGAGTTGGTATTTTTGGGATTCAAAGTTTATTTCATCAGGTAAAAGATTTAGGCTTATCTGTAGAAGAAGTAGATAAATTAACAGGACCAGTTATTGGTCGCCCAAAATCAGCAACCTTTAGAACCGTTGATGTTGTTGGGCTAGATACTTTAGTGCATGTCGCTAATGGTATTTATGAGAATTGCCCTGATGATGAAGCTCACGAATTGTTCAAGTTACCAGATTTCATTAATACAATGATGGAAAATAAATGGTTGGGAAGTAAAACTGGCCAGGGATTTTATAAAAAAGAAGGCAAGGAAATCAAAGTACTTGATTTAAACACTTTGGAATATCGCGCCAGTAAAAAAACCAGTTTTGCGACTTTAGAACTAACAAAAACCATTGATAAAGTTATTGATCGTTTTAAAGTATTAGTTTCTGGTAAAGATAAGGCTGGAGAGTTCTACAGAAAGAATTTTGCAGGTATGTTTGAATATGTGTCGCATAGAATTCCTGAGATTTCAGATGAATTATATAAAATAGATGATGCTATGAAAGCTGGTTTTGGTTGGGAACATGGACCTTTCCAAATTTGGGATGCCATCGGTGTTGAAAAAGGGATACAACTTATGAAAGCTGAAGGCAAACAACCTGCAGCTTGGGTGCAAGATATGTTGAATTCAGGAAACAAATCATTCTACTCTGTTAAAGATGGTGCCAGTTTCTATTATGATATTCCAAAGAAATCACAAGAGAAAATTCCAGGTCAAGATGCCTTTATCATTTTAGATAATATCAGAAGATCTAAAGAAGTCTTTAAAAACTCAGGAGTAGTTATTGAAGATTTAGGAGACGGCATCCTTAACTGTGAGTTCCAATCTAAAATGAACACTATTGGCGGTGATGTCTTGGCAGGATTAAATAAAGCCGTTGATTTGGCAGAAAAAAACTATCAGGGATTAGTCATTGGCAATCAAGGGGCTAATTTCTCTGTAGGGGCCAATATTGGAATGATTTTCATGATGGCAGCTGAACAGGAATATGATGAGCTTAATATGGCTATAAAATATTTCCAAGACACCATGATGCGCATGCGGTATTCTGCAATTCCAACAGTGGCTGCACCTCACGGCATGGCACTTGGCGGTGGCTGTGAATTATCTATGCACGCTGATAAAGTAGTCGCAGCAGCTGAAACTTATATTGGATTAGTTGAATTCGGAGTAGGTGTGATTCCTGGTGGCGGCGGTTCTAAAGAAATGGCTTTAAGAGCTTCTGATACCTTTAGAAAAAATGATGTAGAATTAAATGTACTTCAGGAATATTTCTTAACTATTGGAATGGCAAAAGTAGCTACTTCAGCTTATGAAGCTTTTGATTTAGGTATTCTTCAAAAAGGAAAAGATGTTGTTGTTGTAAATAGAGACCGACAAATTGCGACCGCTAAAGCATATGCGAAATTAATGGCTGAACAAGGCTACACTCAACCTGTAAAACGAACCGATGTGAAAGTTCTGGGCAAACAAGCTTTAGGCATGTTTTTAGTTGGAACAGACGCGATGGAAGCTAGTAACTATATTAGTGAACATGACCATAAAATTGCTAATAAATTAGCCTATGTCATGGCTGGTGGTGATTTATCTGAACCTACTTTAGTAAGTGAACAATACTTATTAGACTTAGAGCGAGAAGCCTTCTTAAGTTTATGCACAGAGCGAAAAACTTTAGAACGTATTCAACACATGTTAAAAACAGGAAAACCTTTAAGAAACTAAGAAAATGAGACAAGCATATATAGTAAAAGCATATAGAACCGCTGTTGGAAAAGCTCCAAAAGGAGTATTCCGCTTTAAAAGAGCTGATGAATTGGGTGCAGAAACCATTCAATACATGATGAAGGAACTACCAAATTTAGATGTAAAGCGCATTGATGACGTTATTGTTGGAAATGCCATGCCTGAAGGTTCTCAAGGACTTAATATGGCCAGATTTATATCACTAATTGGATTGAATAGTGTTGATGTACCGGGTGTAACCGTTAATAGGTTTTGCTCGTCGGGAGTTGAAACCATTGCTATTGCAGCTGCTAAAATACAAGCCGGAATGGCCGATTGTATTATTGCTGGTGGTGCAGAAAGCATGAGTTCGGTCCCAATGACAGGTTTTAAACCAGAATTAAATTATAACACCATTAAATCCGGGCATGAAGATTATTATTGGGGTATGGGAAATACGGCTGAAGCCGTGGCAAATCAATTTAAAATTTCACGTGAAGATCAAGATGAATTTGCTTATAATTCACATATGAAAGCCCTGAAAGCCCTTGCTGAAAATCGTTTTCAAGAGCAAATTGCACCTATAGAGGTAGAACAGATCTATGTTGATGAAAACGGGAAACGAGCTACTAAAAAGTATACAGTTACAAAAGATGAAGGTCCGCGAGCAGGAACAAGTGTAGAAGCATTGGGGAAATTACGTCCAGTATTTGCCGCTAATGGAAGTGTAACAGCTGGTAACTCGTCACAAATGAGTGATGGTGCCGCTTTTGTCATGGTGATGAGTGAAGACATGGTCAAAGAATTAAATCTAGAACCTATTGCAAGATTGGTAAATTATGCCGCTGCTGGTGTTGAACCCAGAATTATGGGGATTGGCCCGGTAAAAGCCATTCCAAAGGCGCTTAAACTAGCCGGCTTAAAACAAGAGGATTTATCTCTAATAGAACTAAATGAAGCTTTTGCATCACAATCATTAGCTGTCATCAGAGAATTAAACCTCAATCCTAATATCATAAATGTTAATGGAGGTGCCATCGCATTAGGTCATCCTCTAGGATGCACCGGAGCAAAATTATCAGTACAACTATTTGATGAAATGCGTAAACAAAACATGAAAAATAAATATGGGGCGGTCACCATGTGTGTTGGAACTGGACAGGGAGCTTGTGGCATATTTGAATTTTTAAATTAAAACAACAGTATTAAAAAAATGGAAACAAAAGACAAAGACTTATTAAGAGGTGGTCAATTTCTGGTAAAAGAAACTAAATGTGAAGACGTGTTTACTCCTGAAGATTTCTCGGAGGAACAAAAAATGATGAAAGAAGCAGTAATGGAATTTAATGACCGTGAAATTATTCCTTATAAGTCAAGATTTGAAGCGAAAGATTATGCGCTCACAGAATCATGTATGAAAAAAGCAGGTGATCTTGGGTTTTTAAGTGTGGCAGTTCCTGAAGCTTATGGAGGTTTGGGTATGGGTTTTGTTTCAACATTGTTAACCTGTGACTATATCTCTAGCGGAACAGGTTCTTTTAGTACGGCCTTTGGTGCTCATACCGGCATTGGCACATTGCCGATAATATTATACGGGACTGAAGAACAAAAACAAAAATATATTCCAAAACTAGCTACTGGTGAATGGTTTGGGGCCTATTGTTTAACAGAACCCGGAGCAGGAAGCGATGCCAATTCAGGCAAAACAACTGCTACCTTATCTGAAGATGGGAAAAGCTATAAAATCAACGGTCAAAAAATGTGGATCTCTAACGCAGGTTTTTGCAAATTAATGATCGTATTTGCCCGCATTGAAAATGACAAAAACATTACTGGTTTTATTGTAGAATATAATAAAGACAAGCCAAACGGGATTACTTTAGGGGAAGAAGAGCATAAATTAGGTATTCGTTCCTCCTCAACACGCCAAGTATTCTTTACTGACACCGTTGTGCCAGTTGAAAACATGTTATCAGAAAGAGGTAATGGGTTTAAAATTGCTATGAATGCCTTAAACGTTGGTCGTATTAAATTAGCGGCTGCTTGTCTTGATTCACAAAGACGCATTACTACTATAGCGGTGCAATATGCTAATGAAAGAAAGCAATTTAATACAGCCATTGCTGATTTTGGTGCTATAAAAGCCAAACTGGCTGAAATGTCTGCCAGTGCTTATGCAGGGGAATCTGCCTGTTACAGAGCCGCAAAAGATATTGAAGATCGCATTGCCCTTCGTGTTGCAGCGGGGAACACCCATCAGGAAGCGGAACTAAAAGGCGTTGAAGAATATGCTATAGAATGTTCTATTTTAAAAGTAGCCGTTTCTGAAGATGTTCAAAACTGCGCTGATGAAGGTATTCAAATTTTTGGTGGCATGGGATTCTCAGAAGACACCCCAATGGAAGCTGCCTGGAGAGACGCTAGAATCGCCAGAATTTATGAAGGCACCAATGAAATAAACAGAATGCTCTCAGTTGGCATGTTAGTTAAAAAAGCCATGAAAGGTCATGTCGATTTATTAGGCCCAGCTACTGCGGTAGCTAATGAACTAATGGGAATTCCTTCTTTTGAAACACCAGACTATTCTGAGTTGTTTTCTGAGGAAAAAGACATGATAGCAAAACTTAAAAAGATATTTTTAATGGTTGCGGGAGCCGCAGTTCAAAAATTTGGACCAGATTTAGATAGCCATCAACAATTATTAATTGCTGCTTCAGATATATTAATTGAAATATATATGGCAGAATCTGCCATTTTAAGAACGGAGAAAAATGCAAAACGTTTTGGTGAAGAGGCTCAAAAAGTTCAAATAGCAATGGCTAAATTATATTTATACAACGCCGTATCAATTGTAGAGAAAAATGGTAAAGAAAGTATCATTTCTTTTGCTGAAGGCGACGAACAACGTATGCTCTTAATGGGCCTTAAACGCTTTGTGAAATATACTAATTATCCGGATATTGTAGATCTGCGCAGGGATATAGCCGAAAAAGTAAAAGCAGAAAACAAGTATTGTTTTTAATAAATTGTGACTCATTCAAATTCAAAAGCGCCTCAAATTCCTATTCGAGGCGCTTTTTTTTATTATTTTAGTGAAAAATATATCATGACCAAAATATTGAGTATTACGCTATTTTTTTCCTTACAAATCATAACAGCTCAATCCCAGATAAAACTCTATCAGATTATTGATAGTATATCTCCCCAAAGAATAGAGAAAAGCATACAAACTCTCGTTGATTTTGGAACAAGGAATACTTTTAGTGACACCATTTCAAACACCCATGGTATTGGAGCTGCAAGACGTTGGATAAAATCTGAATTTGAATCCATCTCAAATAATTGTGACCAATGCTTAAAGGTATTTTATCAAAAAGATTTTGTCACTAAAGAGGGCAATTCTCGGGTTCCTCACGATGCCTGGGTCATTAATGTGGTGGCTATTCAAAAAGGAACTAAATACCCCAACAGATATATTATCATGAGCGGAGATATAGACTCCAGATCCAGTGACGGATCAGACTTTATTACAGATGCTCCTGGGGCCAATGATAATGCCTCAGGAATGGCAGGCACTTTGGAAGCCGCCAGAGTTTTGTCAAAGTACATCTTTGAAAATAGCATTATTTACGTTGGGCTTTCAGGCGAAGAACAAGGTCTTTTTGGAGGCGCAGGTTTAGCTAAATATGCTCAGGAAAAAGGCTGGGATATTATTGGGATTTTAAACAATGACATGATCGGGAACATTAAAGGCGTTGATGGCTTTATTGATAATAGAAGCTTTAGAATTTTCTCAGAACCAGTGCCACCAACCGAAACAGAGCGTGAACGACAAATGAGACGTTTTTATGGTGGAGAAGTTGATGGCATCTCCCGACAATTAGCCAGATACGTTCATAAAAACGTAAAAACATATATGCCTGAAATGAACCCTATGATGATTTACAGATTGGATCGTTTTGGCCGTGGTGGCCATCATCGCCCTTTTAACGATTTAGGTTTTGCTGGTATTCGAATCATGGAAGCACATGAAAATTACACCCAACAGCATCAAGATATTAGAGAAGAAAATGGTATCAAGTACGGAGATGTGATTGAACACGTCAATTTTGATTATGCTAAAAAACTAACAGCTGTGAATGCTATAAATTTAGCAAGTTTAGCCTGGGCACCACCGGCTCCAAAAAATGTGGCTATAGGTGGTATTGTTGAAGCTTCCGCAAAATTTGAATGGGATAAAGTAGGTGGTGCCATTGGTTATAAAATTTATTGGCGTGATACCACCTCACCAACATGGGATAATAGTCGCTTTGTTGGAGATGTTTCAGAGTTCGTCCTAAACGGTATTGTTATTGATAATTATTTCTTTGGAATTGCTTCTGTCGGGAAAAATGGCTTTGAAAGCCCCGTTGTATTTCCTAATAAATTAATAAGAAACTAATATTTATTATATGTTGAAAAAGCTCATATTTATCGCCATTTTTGTTTTATCAGGAAGCTCATTTCTTCAGGCCCAAGGCCTATTAGAAGATAAAAATAATTTTTCACGACAAGATACGCTCAGAGGGACTATCACACCTGAACGTTCCTGGTGGGATTTAACTTATTACCACTTAAATATAAAAGTAGAACCTGAAATAAAATTTATTTCAGGAAGTAATACTATCCAGTATAAAGTCATTGACACGCAAAAAGACTTACAAATTGATTTACAACCCCCATTAAAAATAACCAAAGCGGTTCAAGATGGAGAAGAATTAAATATTGTGAATGATGGGAATGCCCATTTTATAAAACTTAACAGTGTTCAAAATATTGGAAGTATTAAAATAATTGAAATTTTCTATGAAGGCAACCCTAAAGAAGCCGTTAGAGCTCCTTGGGATGGCGGGTTTTCATGGAAAAAAGACGGCAACGGAAATGATTTTGTAGCCACATCATGTCAAGGTTTAGGAGCCAGTGTCTGGTGGCCTTGTAAAGACCATATGTATGATGAAGTAGATAGCATGTTAATAAGCGTAAACACCCCTAAAGGCTTAATGGATGTATCTAATGGCAGATTGAGAAGTGTAGAACAATATGGTGACACAAAAACTTTCAGTTGGTTTGTGGATAATCCCATAAATAATTATGGTGTCAATGTCAATATTGCCGATTATGCTCATTTCTCAGAAGTTTATGATGGAGAAAATGGCAACTTAGATATGGATTATTACGTATTGAAAGATAATCTAGAAAAAGCTAAAGAACATTTTAAAGATGCACCAAAAATGATGAAAGCTTTTGAATATTGGTTTGGTCCGTATCCATTTTACAAAGATGGCTATAAGTTAGTCGAAGTACCCTATTTGGGAATGGAACACCAAAGTTCTGTTACTTATGGCAATCAATACATGAAAGGCTATTTAGGACGTGATTTATCAGATACAGGTTGGGGCTTAAAATCTGATTTTATCATTATTCATGAATCGGGTCACGAATGGTTTGCCAATAACATTACCTATAAAGACATTGCCGACATGTGGATTCATGAAGGATTTACGGCTTATTCTGAAAATTTATTTGTGGACTATTATTACGGAAAAGAGGCGTCTGCTGATTATGTAATTGGTACCAGGCAAAACATAAAAAATGACCGACCAATAATTGGCTATTATAATGTTAATAAAGAAGGCTCAGGAGATATGTATCCAAAAGGCGCCAATATGTTGCACACCTTAAGACAGCTTATTGAAAATGATGAAAAGTGGCGTCAAATGCTAAGAGGTTTAAATAGAACCTTTTATCATCAAACAGTCACAACACAACAAATTGAAGATTATTTAAGCAAAGAAACCGGTATTGATTTAACCGCTTTTTTTAATCAGTATTTAAGAACAACTGAAATACCCACTTTAGAATATAAAACTGAAAATAAAGAATTAAAATACAAATGGACACATATTGTAGATCAATTTGACATGCCTGTTAAAGTGAGCATTAATGATAAGGAACAATGGATCTTTCCAACGGCTCAATGGAAAACTTTGGCAGTAGATTCGGATAAACCTATTTTAAAAATTAATAGAAACTTTTATGTTTATGCAAACAAAATATAAGTGACTGAAAAAACCCCAGAATTATATTTTAAGAATGACGATGAATGGCGAAAATGGCTACACGAAAATCATTGTACATCAAAAGGTCTTTATTTAATCTTTTACAAGGTTGACCATCAAGTGGACAGTATGCCCTGGGAAGAAGCGGTGAAAGTAGCTTTGTGTTATGGATGGATGGATTCTACCGTTAAAGTTTTGGAAATGGTAGACGAAGATAGTATTTTACAACAAGAAACCATAAAAGTGTCTGGAGTGCTTTAAATAAAAGATATATTGAAGAGTTTTTGGCATGCGGCTTAATGCATGATGCCGGATTAGAAAAAATTGAAATAGCCAAACAAAATGTTTTCTCTTTTAGATGATGTTGAAAATGGTATTATTCCCAATGATATACAAATTGAATTTAATAAAAACCATATAGCCTTTAATAACTACCAAAATTTTGCAACATCCTATAGAAAAAGCTATTTATACGGGCTCAACCAGGCAAAACCAGAAGCCAGCAGACAAAAGCGCATCACTGAAATCATTCAATTATGCGCTGATAATATAAAAAGCAGAGGTGCTTGGTAATTAAATACCACTTATAAAACTACCATATGGATCTTTAAACTGAGTACCTTCTGTAAATCGATATTTACTTAATTGCTTAAACTCCACTAAAGCCCACAACACAAATTCCTTTACAAAATAGCTATCTTCTTTGGCTAAATTGGGTTGGCATTTTCCTAATAAATCATCTAATGGTGAAATAGCATCCAACAGATTTTTATATGCTTTCTCTCGGGCATCATCTAATAATTCAAACCCTTCTTTTTGATTAAAAAACCAAGAGACGATGTCATCATAAGGTGATTCTTCATCTTGCGCTTTTAACTTTTCAATCTTTGGAAAAAACTCCTCAAACAAACTTTTTACAGCTTCACCTATTAAATTATAGGCTACTACAGCGGCTCCTTCTTGTTCTCCTTCATAAACCAGTTCCACCTTACCAGTAATGGAAGGAATAATTCCGATAAAATCACTTAAACGTACCATTGTTATAGCATCACCTGCTTTCAAGGCTCTGCGCTCTGCAGTACTTAATAAATTTTCTAGGGCGGTAATGCTTAATCTGGCACTTACACCACTTTTTGCATCAATAAAATCACTTTCACGCGCCTCAAAAACAATTTGTTCTAATAAATCTCTGGCTAAATCAGGAACGGTAACCATTTCTTTCTGACTTTCTACTAGTTTGGCTTCTTGTTCTGTAATTAATCTGGCCGTTTCAATATCAACCGGGTAATGCGTTAATATCTGGGAACCTATTCTATCCTTTAAAGGCGTGACGATGCTTCCTCTATTGGTATAATCTTCAGGATTTGCTGTAAATAAAAACTGAATATCTAAAGGCAGCCTTACTTTAAAACCACGTATTTGAATATCACCTTCCTGTAAAATATTAAACAGCGCCACTTGAATTCTTGCTTGCAAATCTGGCAATTCATTAATTACAAAAATACAACGATTGGCGCGAGGAATCATACCATAATGAATCACTCTGTCATCTGCATAACTTAATTTTAAATTAGCTGCTTTTATGGGATCAACATCGCCAATAATATCTGCTACAGTGACATCTGGTGTTGCTAACTTTTCTGAAAAGCGCTCACTTCTGTGTAACCAGGCAATTGGTGTGTCTTGTCCTTTTTGCTTTATCAATTCAATCGCAAACCGCGAAATAGGATTTAAAGGATCATCATTAACTTCAGATCCTTCAATATAGGGAATATATTCATCTAATAAATTGATCATTAATCGTGCTAATCGCGTTTTTGCCTGTCCACGCAAACCTAACAGATTGATATTATGACGAGATAAAATAGCACGTTCCAACTCTGGTATGACGGTACTTTCATAACCATGAACGCCTTCAAAAGTGGTTTCTTTATTCTTTATTTTCTGAATTAAGTTATCTCTCAACTCATCTTTTATGGATTTACTTTTATACGCAGCTTTATTTAAGGCTCCTAAGGTTTTTATTGTTTCAATTTTCATAAGTTTTTATCCTCTAATTCTTTTTTTTCTATTGGTTTCATAATCTTCAAAAATCATTTCTCCCAAGCCTTTTAACCCAGTGTAAAAAGCTTTTCCTTGATTTGCATAGGTGAATTCCCTAACAAATTGCATTAAATACGGGTCTTGTGCAATCATAAATGTAGTGATTGGAATGTGTAAGCGTCTTGCCTGCTGTGCTGTAGCATAACATTTATTAACAATATGTTTATCTAAGCCATTACTGTTTTTATAATATTGTCCGTCTGGCAACCTTAAACAACTGGGCTTCCCATCGGTAATCATAAATATTTGTTTATTAGTATTACGCTTTCTACGCAGCAAATCCATGGCTAACTGCAATCCGGCAACTGTATTAGTATGATAAGGCCCCACTTTTAAATAAGGTAAGTCTTTAATTTCTATTTGCCAGGCATCATTTCCAAAAACCAAAATATCTAAAGTGTCTTTTGGGTATCTTGTGGTAATTAACTCCGCCAATGCCATCGCCACTTTTTTAGCCGGCGTAATTCTGTCTTCTCCATACAAAATCATACTATGACTAATGTCGATCATTAAAACGGTACTCATTTGAGATTTGTGCAACGTTTCCTCAACAACTAAGTCTTCTTCTGAAATACTAAAATCATCTATGCCATGATTGATTTGAGCATTTTTTAAACTTTCGGTAATGGAGACTTTATCTAAAGCATCCCCAAACTGGTAGTTCCTAAAATCACCCGTGTGCTCGTCCCCAATACCAGGGCTCTTACTTTTATGATTTCCCTGACCACTCCGCTTAATACTTCCAAAAATTTGATCTAATGCCTGTTGTCTTATGGCGCGTTCTGTCTTTGCAGTGATGGCCATGGCACCATTCCCGTCAGGATCAATTTCTTCCCTTAAATAACCTTTCTTTTTAAGATCTTCTATAAAATCATCAATGGTGTATTCAGACGTAGTTAATTTATATTCTTTATCTAATTCTCTTAACCAATCAATGGCCTCATCAAAATCTCCAGAAGTATGTGTAATCAACTCTTTAAAAACATCAAAGAGTTTTTCAAAAGGTGATAAATCAGGTGCTTCATAGGTTTTAAAAACAAAGCCCTTTTTGTGAGATATATTTTTTGTCATAGCTCCATAAAAATACTACTTTTTATACATCAATTAGAAGGAACAACATCAATTTTATGAATTCAATAATAAGTTTTCGCTATTTTAGAGGAATCAAAATGTACTCCATGAAAAATCGACTTATAATATTCATTCTTCTCATCACCCAGTCCATTTTTTCTCAAGATTTTTCAATGGATTTAGTTAAAAATATGAAACCTAGAAGTATTGGGCCTGGAGGTATGTCTGGAAGAGTAACTTCTATTGATGTTGTTCATATTAATCCTGATATCATGTACGTTGGAACAGCCTCTGGTGGTTTATGGAAATCAACTTCTGGAGGCATAAAATGGCATCCGGTTTTTGATAACGAAGTAACGGCTTCTGTTGGTGCTGTTGCTATACAGCAATCAAATCCAAGTGTGATTTGGGTAGGTACCGGCGAAGGAAACCCAAGAAACAGTTTAAATGGCGGGTATGGCATTTACAAATCGTTAGATGGCGGAAAACATTGGATTTCTATGGGTTTAGAAAAAACACGTCATATTCATAGAATAGTCATCGACCCAACCAATCCTAATATTATTTATGTTGCGGCCATTGGTTCACCTTGGGGTGAACATCCTGAAAAAGGTATTTTTAAAACAGCGGATGGCGGACAAACATGGAATAAAATATTATTTACCAATAATAAATCTGGAGCAGCTGATTTAATTATGGATCCAACCAATCCAAATAAATTAATCGCTGCCATGTGGGAGCATAAAAGAGATCCCTGGTTTTTTAATTCTGGTGGAGAAGGCTCCGGTTTGTTTATAACTCATGACGCTGGAAAATCATGGCATAAAATAGATGACAAGGATGGATTTCCTAAAGGAAATCTGGGCCGTATTGGAGTTGCCATTGCAAGAAATAAACCCAATATTATTTATGCACTGGTAGAAGCTAAAAAAAATGCCTTGTATAAAAGTATGGACGGTGGTTTTAAATGGGAAAAAATAAATGAAAATGATGATATTGGGAACCGGCCTTTTTATTATTCTGAATTATATGTAGATCCTCAGAATGAGAACAGGCTCTACTCTATTTTTTCATACGTCAATGTAAGTGAAGATGGAGGAAAAAAATTTAGTCAATTAATGCCCTCATATGGTGCTGATAATGGAGTTCATCCAGATCATCATGCTTTTTGGATTCATCCAACAAATGGGAACTTTATGATTGATGGTAATGATGGCGGTATGAATATTACTAAAGATGGCGGAAAGTCATGGCGTTTTATAGGTAACCTTCCTGTTGGACAGTTTTATCACATTGCCATTGATAATGAATATCCTTATAATGTATATGGAGGCATGCAAGATAACGGGTCTTGGAGAGGTCCTGCCTATGTTTGGAAAGCTCAGGGAATAAGAAACTCCTATTGGCAAGAAATAGGTTTTGGAGATGGTTTTGATGTGGTCCCGGATAAAGATGATTCACGGTTTGGATGGTCTATGAGCCAACAAGGCTATGTAAGCAGGTATGATTGGCAAACCGGAAATAATTATATTGTAAGACCTACACATCCTGACCCGAATATTGATTTAAGATTCAACTGGAATGCCGCGATTAATATTGATCCTTTTAATAACAGTATTATTTACTTTGGCAGTCAGTTTGTGCATAAATCGATTGATAAAGGTGAGACCTGGTCCATAATATCTCCTGATTTAACGACTAACGATCCAGAAAAACAAAAACAAGATCAAAGTGGTGGTCTTACCATGGATGCCACCGGAGCAGAAAACTATACCACCATTGTTGTAATTGAACCTTCACCGATTGAAAAAGAGATTATTTGGGTCGGAACAGATGATGGCAGAGTACAAATTACGCAAAATGGCGGTGCTAGCTGGACAGATGTCTCGAAAAACATTAAAGGATTACCTCAGGGAAGTTGGATTCCACAAATAAAAGCATCCAATAAACATAAAGGTGAAGCCTTATTAATTGCAAATGATTATAGACGTTTTAATTATACACCCTACGCTTTCAGAACCAAAGATTATGGCAAAACATGGGAACGAATTGTTGATGAAAATGATGTGAAAAGTTATACCCTCTGTATTCTTGAAGATTCTGAAGAGCCTGATCTGATGTTTTTAGGAACCGATGATGGTCTTTACATTTCAATTGATGCGGGAAATAAATGGACTAAATGGACGGCAGGCTTTCCTACCGTTTCAGTAAAAGACCTGATAATTCATCCAAGAGAAAATGATTTAGTGATAGGTACTTTTGGAAGAGCCGCCTGGGTTCTTGATGATATCAGACCCTTACGAGCACTAGCAAAAAACAAAGAAATTCTTAATCAAAAATTAGAATTGTTCACCCCTCCAACGGCCTACTTGGCGGCTTATCAGCAGCCAGCGGGTACTCGGTTTGGTGCAGACGATATGTTTAATGGTAAAAACAGAAGTTTTGGAGCGCAGTTATCTTATTACGTTACCATTGATGAAAAGAAAATAGAAGAAAAGGATAAAAAGAAAGATGAAGATGAGCTCGAGGATGAGAAAGCCACAGAAAAAGAAACCGGTAAGGTGACATGGGATTCTATAAAAATGATGGTTTATGATGGGAATCGTTTAATTAGAACTCTCAAAGAAAAGGCTCCTGATTCTTCTGGTATCCACAGATTAACATGGTCTCTTGATGAAGCAGGAGTTGATAGAGCCTCCAGAAAGATTAATAAAAGAAATAGAGAGCCAGGTGGCGTAAAGGTAAAACCAGGGAATTATAAAGTCGCAATTTCTTTTGGTGACCAGATTTCAGAAAAAATGATTTTAGTTAAGACAGATCCAAGACTTGACCTGTCCTTATCAAATATTGATCAAGTTTATTCTGCTTCTAAAAATCTAGAAACCATGCAACAGTCTATGGTTGATGCCGTTAAACAATTAATTGAAAGCAAACAAACTGCAGAAAAATTTAAAACAGATTTAAATAAACTTAATAAAGACAAATATAAAGATGAGATAAAATCCTCCAAAGACATTATCAAACGGGTTGATGAAATTATTGATGTTTATTTAGGTAAAGAAGATAAGCGTCAAGGAATCACTCGCAATCCCGAAACCACAGTAAATCAGAGAATAGGACTTGCTAATGGGTACGTTAGCTCCAGACAAAACGGATTGACATCAACAGAAACTACGTTAATAAAAAATGCTAAAGACGCATTAAACGAAGCTTTAGATAAAACCAATAAATTCTTTTTAGAAACTTGGAACGCTTATCAGGTAAAAATGGAGCAATTACAAATTAATCCATTTAAAGAAATAAAATCATTTAAAATTGATTAAAAAAACTCTGAAAATTCAGAGCTTTCTTGTAATACAATTATTTAGGGTTATTCGACACGTTTTAAACCCTCTATATCAATTATTTTAATTTGTTTCCCTATAGTGGTGATGAGTTTTTCCTTTTTAAATTGTGAAATCACTCTGATGGTTGATTCTGTAGCAGTTCCAATAATATTTGCAAAATCTTCTCTTGACAACAACACACTTAAAGTACCATCAGATTTTGTTCCAAAACTATCATTAATATAAATCAAAGTTTCAGCTAAACGCTGTCTCACAGATTTCTGAGCCATATTTACAATAATATCATCAGCTTCTTTTAAATCTATAGCCATCTCTCTTAATAAATCATAAGTAAAATTAGTATTTTTTTGAAGATACATCATAATTTCGGCTTTTGGAATAAAACATAATTCCATATCATTTAGAGCAATGGCACTAAGATTTACACTTTCATCGCTTACTAATGAACGCTGACCCAATAACTCCCCTTTAACCACTAATTTTATAATCTGATCCTTTCCGTTTGAACTTAATTTGGTGAGTTTGCAAATACCTTCTCTAACACAGTAAATACCTTTTAATACATCCCCTTCTTCAAAGATCACTTCCCCTTTTTTTACTGTTCTGGAGGTTTTACAACTTGATATTCTCACTAATTCTTCGTTTGTCAAAGCCTTAAGAGAATTAAATTGTTTAATAATACATTGTTCACATTTACCCATAGTTACCCAAAGTCTTATTTAAAGAGTTGTAAAAATAATTAAAACCTAACAATTATCATATTTTATAAACATGACATATATCATATTTCAATTTGGTTATCTTTGAAATCTTTGCAAAAGGTACAAAAGGAGTAAATAAATTTATGGAACATCATACTTGTTTCCACTGTGGTTTAGACGCAACAAATTCTGAAATCATATTTGATGAAAAGTCATTTTGCTGCAATGGCTGCAAAACTGTTTATGAAATATTTTCAGAAAATGATTTGACCTGTTATTATGATTTACAGCAAGCACCAGGTTCTACTCCAAAAGAAATTGAAGGCAAATATAATTTTTTAGATAATGAAAAGATTGTTGAAAAATTACTTGAATTTAATGATGGTAAAACGCAGATAATCACCTTATACATTCCTCATATCCATTGTAGTTCATGTATTTGGGTGTTGGAAAATTTAAGCAAAATCCATCCGTCGGTCAGCTTCTCCATGGTAAACTTTGGTAAAAAGAATGTTAGAATTACTTATAATTCTGAAACCCTTAGTTTAAAAAATTTAGTGATTCTATTAAATAGTATAGGCTATGAACCGTTTATTAGTTTAGATGATTATAGTCCTAGCAAGAAAATTATTGACCGTTCATTAATATATAAACTTGGGTTTGCTGGTTTTGCTTTTGGAAATGTCATGTTTTTATCATTTCCTGAATATTTTGAAGTGAATGAGTTTTGGCTTGAACAATATAAGCCTTTATTTAGGTGGCTCATGTTTTCTTATTCTATTCCTGTCGTTTTTTATTCCGCACAAGAATATTTTATTTCAGCTTACAAAGGATTACGGTCTAAAATATTGAACATCGATGTGCCCATAGCTTTAGGAATCCTGGTGCTGTTTATAAGAAGTTCATTAGAAATTATTTATGATATTGGTCCGGGCTTTTTTGATAGCCTAACAGGCCTTATTTTCTTCCTGTTACTAGGAAGGCTTTTTCAACAAAAAACATATTCCTTCCTGTCTTTTGAACGCGATTACAAATCATACTTTCCCATAGGTATTACTAAAATTTTACCCAATGGAAAAGAGGAATCTGTTCAGGTTTATGATATTGAAAAAGGAGACAGACTTTTAATTAGAAATGAAGAATTAATTCCCGTAGACTGTATTTTAATTAAAGGAAAAGCACATATAGATTATAGTTTTGTAACAGGAGAAGCTAAAGCGGTCACAAAAAAATCGGGTGACAAACTTTTTGCAGGTGGAAAACAGCTGCATGGGATTATTGAAGTTGATGTTTTAAAATCTGTAGAGCAAAGTTATTTAACCCAGTTATGGAGTAATGACGTTTTTAAAACAGATAAAGAAGAATCTTTTACAAGCATCACTAATAGTATCAGTAAATATTTTACAATAGCTATTTTATCCATCGCTATCATTTCAACAAGCTTTTGGCTTTTTACGGAATCCAGCAAAGCTTTAAATGTTTTTACAGCCATTTTAATTATCGCCTGCCCATGTGCTTTAGCACTTTCAGCCCCTTTTACATTTGGAAATATTTTACGCATTTTAGGAACTAAAAAATTCTATCTGAAAAATGCCAGTGTCATTGAACAATTAGCTAAAATAGACACCATCATTTTTGATAAAACTGGAACTATTACATCAAATAAAAACTCCAATATAAATTATGAAGGTACCAATCTTTCAGATGAAGAAGCATTGATTTTAAAGAGCACTTTAAGAGGCTCAAATCACCCATTAAGTCGAGCTTTATACGAGCTTCTAAATGATCATAATATTGTTTCGTTAGATAATTATCAGGAATATATTGGTCAAGGAATTGCAGGCCAATATAAAGAAACACAAATAAAAATAGGCTCTGCTCCTTTTGTGGGTTACACCAATGAGAACACTTCTTTAAACACAATAGTGCATGTAAGCACTAATAATACCTACAGAGGTAAATTCACTTTTTATAATGCTTATAGGAAAGGCTTATCACATTTATTTAATAAATTAAAAAAGGAATTTGATTTAGTCATTCTTTCTGGAGATAATGAAGGCGAAAAAGAAAATTTGACCAAATTATTACCGGGAAAAACAAAATTATTATTTAACCAAAAACCAGAAGACAAATTAGAATATATAAAATACCATCAAAGTGAAGGCGCCCATGTTTTAATGATAGGTGATGGATTAAATGATGCAGGCGCCTTGGCACAAAGTAATGTGGGCATTGCCATTTCAGAAAACGTCAATGTATTTTCTCCTGCCTGTGATGCCATCTTGGATGCTTCAAAATTCAATCAATTAGACCGTTACATAAAGCTTTCAAAGACCGCTATAATAATTATTAAATGGAGTTTTGCATTATCCTTTATGTATAATATTATTGGGCTTTATTTTGCTATAACAGGCCAATTATCACCTGTTTTTGCTGCTATTTTAATGCCATTAAGTTCAATAAGTGTGGTTGTATTTACCACGTTGTCAACAAACATGGCAGGTAGAAAATTAAAGTAAAACATGATATATATCATTTTATTAGATAAACCATGAAAGTATTTTTAACACTTAAATTTAATAAGGTATGAGCGTCATTTATATAATGCTGACTGTAAGCATTATTGTAGCTATTATTTTTTTTGTAGCCTTTATATTTGCTGTAAAAAATGGCCAGTTTGATGACAGTTATACTCCTTCCGTTCGTATGTTGTTTGAGGACGAACTTGTAAAAGAAAAATCCAATAAATCAATTCTAACCAAAAAAGATTAATATTTATAATTATGGAAATGCAACAATTTCATTACGATAATAAAATCGTTACAAAATTCATTTATGCCACAATAGTCTTTGGTGTTGTGGGAATGCTTGTAGGTTTAATACTCGCATTTATGTTCTTATTCCCTAACATGACCGATGGCATCTCTTGGCTGAGTTTTGGCCGTTTAAGACCTTTACACACCAATGCCGTTATTTTTGCATTTGTAGGAAATGCCATGTTCGCCGGCATCTACTACTCTTTACAACGCTTGCTAAAAACACGTATGGCAAGCGACCTGTTAAGTAATATTAATTTTTGGGGTTGGCAACTTATAATTGTTGCAGCTGCTATTTCCCTGCCATTAGGATACTCAACATCTAAAGAATATGCAGAATTAGAATGGCCTATAGATATTGCTATTGCCTTAATTTGGGTTGTTTTTGGTGTTAATATGATCTGGACCATTCTAAAGAGAAGACAACGCCATTTGTACGTTGCTATTTGGTTTTATATTGCCACTTTTGTAACCGTAGCTGTACTTCATATTTTTAATAGTTTAGAACTTCCTGTCAGTGCTCTTAAATCTTACTCCGTTTATGCGGGTGTTCAGGATGCCTTGGTACAATGGTGGTATGGCCACAATGCAGTAGCATTCTTTTTAACCACACCTTTCTTAGGTTTAATGTATTATTTTGTTCCAAAAGCAGCCAATCGACCTGTGTATTCATATAGACTGTCCATTGTTCACTTCTGGTCATTAATCTTTATCTATATCTGGGCAGGACCTCATCACTTATTATACACTGCACTTCCTGAATGGGCGCAAAACTTAGGTGTTGCATTTTCAATAATGCTCCTAATGCCTTCTTGGGGTGGTATGATCAACGGATTATTAACACTTAGAGGTGCATGGGATAAAGTAAGAACTGACCCAGTTTTAAAATTTTTAGTAGTAGCCATCACGGGTTATGGAATGGCCACGTTTGAAGGGCCTACTTTATCATTAAAAAATGTAAATGCCATTGCGCATTTTACTGACTGGATCATTGCACATGTGCATGTTGGAGCACTAGCCTGGAACGGTTTTATGGCATTTGGTATTATATATTATCTGGTGCCAAGATTATTTAAAACAAAATTGTTCTCCTTAGGATTAGCTAATTTGCATTTCTGGTTAGGTACCTTGGGTATCATAATGTATGCCTTACCAATGTATGTCGCTGGGTTTACACAAGCCAGTATGTGGAAACAATTTAATCCTGATGGCACTTTAGTATATGGGAACTTCCTTGAAACCGTTTCAGAAATTATTCCTATGTATTGGATGCGTGCTATTGGTGGGACCTTATACCTGACTGGTATGCTTATTTTAGTTTACAATATCATTGCAACTATTAGATCTGGAAGTGCCGTCACTGATGAACTAGCTGAAGCTCCTGCATTAGAACGCGTTTCTAAACATAGATTAGCAGGTGAAGCATGGCATTCTTGGTTGGAACGCAAACCTGTTAAATTAACCATTTTTGCAACGATTGCCATCCTAATTGGTGGTATTGTTCAAATTGTTCCAACCATATTAGTGAAATCTAATATCCCAACTATCGCCAGTGTAAAACCATATACACCTCTTGAGCTTGAAGGTCGAGATCTTTATATACGTGAAGGATGTGTGGGTTGCCATTCACAAATGATTAGACCTTTTAGAAGTGAAGTGGAACGCTATGGAGAATACTCCAAAGCTGGAGAATATGTGTACGACCATCCATTCTTGTGGGGAAGTAAACGTACCGGACCAGACTTACACCGCATAGGAGGCAAATATTCAGACAACTGGCACTTCAATCATATGTATGATCCTAGAAGTACGTCAAGTGGTTCTATAATGCCAAATTATAAATGGCTAGTAACATCAGAATTAGATAAATCTCAAACTGAAGCCAAAATGAAAACCATGGTTTCACTTGGTGTTCCATACTCTGAAGAAGAAATTGCAAATGCACAACAACAAATGCTGGATCAAGGTACTCAAATAGAAAACAACCTATATAATGACCCTGATTTTGTTACCAGTTATGAAGCCGATAAAAATAATGCGGCACAAAATGGAAGGCCATTTGTGGAAATGAAAAATCGTGAAATAGTAGCCATGATTGCCTACTTGCAGCGTTTAGGAACAGATATTAAAGTAAAAGATATTCAGGAATAATTAATTCATTAAAAAAGGAACATGTTAAAATTTGTCAAAAATTATATGGAGACCATTTCAGGAATTGAAATTTATCCAATCATCTCTTTACTTATATTTTTCACTTTTTTTGTCATTTTATTTTGGTGGGTATTTACTGCAAAAAAAGAATATATCAATAAAGTGAGTCAACTTCCATTAGATAATAATAACCAAAACGATATTTTGTTATGAGAAAACTTATTCCGTCTTACATCAGAGTACCCGTCATATTCTTTATAATTTTCGGGCTTGTAGAATATTTTGTCGATTCTGGTACGCAACCAGCTTTTATAAAATTCCCAATAGTTCTATTGTTTTTAATATTGGTCTTAATAATCCTAATTGCGATTGAAGCCATTGTAGGCGCTTTAGAAAATCTTATGTTTCAAAGCTTAAGTGCAAAAGAAAAAGAACGTTTTCTAGCCTCAAAAAACAAAGCGCCAGAGTTTGCATGGATTAAAAACACTTATAAAAAATTAGTTGGCACCAAACCAATTGAAGAAGAAGGTGAATTGATTTTAGATCACAATTATGATGGTATTAAAGAATTAGATAATTCTTTACCGCCTTGGTGGTTATACTCTTTTTATGCCTCTATAATTTTTGCAGCTATATATTTAGTGAATTTCCACATATTTGGAAATAATAGTCAGTTTGACGAATACGCTGAAGAATACAAACAAGCAGAAATCAGTATTGCCGAATATAAAAAGAATGCTAAAGATTTAATAGATATCAATACAGTAACACTTTTAACAGATCCAGCAGATTTAAATAGTGGAAAAGCAATTTTTGAACAGAATTGTATAGCATGTCATATGGCTGATGGTGGAGGTGGCATTGGTCCAAACTTAACTGATAATCACTGGATTTTGGGTGGAGGCATTAAAAATGTATTTAATACTATTACAGCAGGCGGACGTGATGGAAAAGGAATGATATCGTGGAAACAAAACTTTAAACCATCTGAGATAGCACAAGTGGCAAGTTATGTATTGACTTTACAAGGTACTACACCAGCAAACCCTAAAGCACCTGAAGGGGATGTGTGGGTAGACGAAAGTGTGAGCGCTCCAGCGGTTGAAACAACAACTACTAAAGTAGATTCCTTGTCGGTACCTGCTCAATAAAATTATCAACATTAAGAAGCAATAAAGCAAAAAATATGATTGTTTTATTGCTTCTATAATATTATGACTCCATCAAAATGGAAACCCCTGAAAGCGAAAATTTTAGAGATTCGATTGGCACCATAAACGAAGAAGGTAAGCGTGCTTGGGTTTTTCCTAAAAAGCCAAGTGGCAGACTGTATGAGTCAAGAAAGCTTCTAAGCTATTTTCTTTTAGCCTTTTTAGTTTTTTCACCATTTATAAAAATTAATGGAAATCAATTTTTGATGTTCAATATTTTAGAACGTCGATTCAATATTTTTAGCTTTCCTTTTTGGCCACAGGACTTCCATTTATTTGTCATCTCAATGTTAATTGGGGTTATTTTTATCACTTTATTTACAGTAGCTTTTGGTCGTATTTTCTGTGGATGGATTTGTCCACAAACCATTTTTATGGAAATGGTATTCAGGCGTATTGAATTTTGGATAGATGGCGATAGAAGCAAACAAATTAAACTCGCAAAACAAACTTGGAATGCTGAAAAAATAAGAAAACGCCTTTTAAAATGGTTTATCTTTTTAGTGATTTCATTTCTGATTGCTAATGTGTTTTTAGCTTATTTAATAGGCAGTGACAAAGTGATTCAATATATTGTTGAAGGGCCATCAGAACATTTAGCAACCTTATTCCCGTTAGGTATATTCACAGCTGTATTTTATTTCGTGTTTGCCTGGTTTAGAGAGCAAGTATGTATTATTGCCTGTCCTTATGGTAGATTGCAAGGAGTCCTATTAGATAATAAATCAATAGTAGTCGCTTATGACTATAAACGCGGTGAAGCTGAAAACGGAAGAAAAAAATGGCGTAAAGGTGAAGACAGAAAGGCTTTAGGTCATGGTGATTGTATCGATTGTAAGCAATGTGTTCATGTATGCCCAACCAATATTGATATAAGAAATGGAACCCAACTTGAATGTGTGAATTGCACTGCTTGTATTGATGAATGTGATACTATCATGGAAAAAGTAGGCCTTGAAAAAGGGCTTATCAGATATGCCAGTGAGGATGAAATAGAAAATAAAGAACCCTTTAAATTAACTGCAAGATTGAAAGGGTACATTGCCGTCCTAATAATTCTTACAGGAGTTTTTACTGGAATGTTATTTTTAAGAAATGATGTAGAAGCCAGAGTATTAAGATTGCCAGGACAATTGTATGAACATAAAGAAAATAATATCATCAGTAATGTGTTTACTTATAAATTAGTGAATAAAACAAATAAAAAAATTGATGCTGTTGTTTTTAAATTAAGAAAATATAAAGGCACTGTCAAACTTGTTTCAACTAAAGACAATTTTACAGTTCCTGCTCAAGGAATTGCTGAAGGCACTTTATTCATTGAGATAAACAAAAGTGATTTAAAAGGTGATAAGAACAAATTGATGATTGAGGTTTATAGTCATGAAAAACTGATTGAAACTACGACCGTTAACTTTTTAGGGCCAAGAAGTTATAACTAAAATAAAAATATTATGAAATTTAATTGGGGAACTGGAATTGTTTTAGCTTTTATTGGCTTTATTTCCTTTATCATGTATTTTGTTATTTCAATGAATTTTAACCAAAAATATAATCATGATTTAGTGACAGAGGATTATTATAAAGCAGAACTTGGTTATCAAGAAGATATTAATAAACAAAATAATGCCAAGGATCTTGAAGAAGATATTTCATATACTAAGACATCAGAAGGCTTAGTTTTTAAATTCCCATATAATTTTGATCCAAAAAAAATTACCGGTAAAGTGTTCCTATATAGACCATCTAACAAACATCTAGATTTTGAAACTCCAATTTCAATATCTGAATCTTATTTGCTCGTACCTGACAAACGTTTATTAGATGGTCGATGGGACATTTATATTAACTGGCAATACCACAAAACATCTTATTTATTTAAAAGATCTATAGTATATTAAGTATGCTGATTTCTGCATTAATATTTGGTTTATTAGGAAGTTTCCACTGCGTGGGTATGTGTGGGCCCATCGCATTTATGCTTCCGGTTGATCAGACTAATGCTTATAGAAAAGTTATCCAAATTTCAATTTATCACCTTGGCAGATTACTCTCTTATAGTATTATAGGCTTGGTTTTCGGCCTTATTGGTAAAGGCCTTTATCTCTTTGGTTTCCAACAACAACTCTCCATGATTATTGGAGTCACCATGATTATTATTGTACTAATTCCTTATAAGACATTTAATAAATATAATTTTTCGAAACCGGTTTATAAAATTATTTCAAAAGTAAAATCAGGTTTAGGCACCGCTTTAAAGAAAAAAACCTTGGACACCTTTTTAACCATAGGTTTTTTAAACGGATTTTTACCTTGTGGCTTGGTTTATATGGCTGTATTTGGAGCTATGGCAAGTGGAAATGCTTTAGAAGGCAGTGCATATATGACTCTTTTTGGCATTGGAACTATTCCACTCATGACTTCAGCTATTTATTTTAGTAATTTTATAAAAGGAGCCATGCGTCAAAAAATACAAAAAGCCATTCCTGTATTCGTTGTTTTAATAGGGGTACTTTTTATTCTTAGAGGTCTTGGTTTGGGCATTCCTTATATCTCTCCAGCTCCAGTTACAGATATGGTAACAGGTTCTATGAACTGTCATTAAGGCAATTAACACACTTATTAATCCAAGCAAACCATATTTTTATTTGGTTATTTCTTTAACTTAAAAATATTGTGTTTCTAAATCTAATATTACAAGGTTTTTATTACCTTACGCAATAAATGTAGATTCTTTTACTGCTCAAAATAGATATACTTATAAAAATTAATTTAATAAACATGAAAAGAAAAGCGGAAGCCTTTTGGACAGGCACTGGAAAAGACGGTAATGGCCATTTAACAACACAAAGTAAAGTTTTAAATGAAACTCAATATTCATTCTCATCACGTTTTGAAAATGGTATTGGCACCAATCCTGAAGAATTAATTGCAGCGGCACATGCAGGATGTTTTACTATGAAATTAGCATTTAACCTTCAAGCTAAAAACTATACGTCAGAATCATTAAATACCACTTGTAAAATAACACTTGAAGATGGCTCAATTACAAATTCTCATTTAGTTTTAGATGCCAAAGTGAACGGAATTACTAAAGATGAATTTGCGGAGTTGGTTAAAGACGCTGAATTAAACTGTCCAATTTCAAAATTATTAGACACCGAAATTACTGTTGATTTCACTTTAAATAGTTAAAAACAAAAAAGGAACAACTTTAAAAGTTGTTCCTTTAAATATTAAAATTGCTCGCTTTAAAAAAAGCTTTAAAAATTTAAACCGTCATTGAAAACAGTTGTACATCAGGTGTTTTACGTTGTAACAACAAGTCAAAAGCCATACATATATTTCTGACAAAAGGTTGTCCTTTAGGTAAAATATTTATTGATTTGGCATGAATCTCTAACAACGCATCATGTTCCATTTCCTTAAGCTTGATTAAAACCTCTGGAATTTCAGGAAAATACATGTGTTCAGATTCCCAAGAGGTTTCAAAACTACACATCAAATTAAGTATGTGCCTTCTAATTACTAAATCTTCATCATTTAAAATATGTCCTCTGTAAACAGGTAATTCATTTTTTTCTAACAAATCGTAGTACTCTTCTATGACTTTCACATTTTGACCAAATCCATACCAGCTATCACCTATTGAGGAAACCCCTAAACCAATCATCGTTTGTGTTTTTGAAGCAGTATACCCCATAAAGTTTCTATGTAAACTCTTTTTTTGCATAGATTTATATAAAGAATCCGATGGTAAAGCGAAATGATCCATTCCTATTTCATGATATCCAACTTCCATAAGCAATTGCTTGCCCAATTCATACTGCTGGCGTTTCAATTCAGCCTTTGGTAAATCTGAATCCTTAAAACCTCGCTGTCCATTACCTTTAATCCATGGCACATGGGCATAACTATAAAAAGCCAGTCTGTCTGGACCGAGTTCTTTTGTTTTTAATATAGTTTGTTCCACATGCTCTAAAGTCTGAAAAGGCAATCCAAAAATAATATCATGCCCTACGGATAAATAGCCAATTTCTCTTGCCATTTCTGTGGCACGCTTTACATTTTCAAATGGTTGAATTCTGTGAATAGCCTTTTGAACGGTAATATTATAATCTTGTACACCAAAACTAACGCGATTAAATCCCACATCATATAAAGCTTGTAAGTGCGCTTTAGTCGTGTTATTAGGATGTCCTTCAAAACTAAATTCATGGCCCTTTGCAAGAACGGAGTCTTTTAAAATACCTTTTATTAATTTTTTTAAATTTTCTGGATTAAAAAATGTTGGCGTACCACCACCAAGATGCAATTCCTTGATAATAGGTTTTTCATCAAACAATTTCAAATATAAATTCCATTCTTTTAATACGGACTCTATATAAGGTGTTTCTACGTCGTGCTGTTTAGTTATTCTCTTATTGCATCCGCAAAAAGTACATAAACTTTCACAAAAAGGCATATGTATATATAAACTAATCCCTTCTTTAGCATTACTTTCATTGAATGACGTTATTAAAGATTGCTTATATTTTTCTACAGAAAACGTATCGTCATTCCAATACGGAACGGTGGGATAACTAGTATACCGCGGACCGGCAATATTATATTTATTTACTAATGAATTGTTCATACCTTCAAACTTAGGGCAAAATTAATTGAATATAAAATTTAATAACATGATATTGGTCATAATGAGATTTGCAAAAGGATTAAAATAAGCTTAACTTTCATCAAAATTAAATTTTAAAACAATCATGAAAAAAACATCAATTTTCACTTTAGCATTCATAATGGTTTTGACCATAGCATGCAAAAATACACAAAAAGAACCTGAGCAAAAAACAGAAGAAACCGCTACAACAAAAGATGAAGTGACTTCAAACATTAAAGTCATTAAATTTACATTAGAACCAAAAAGTGATAGTAATGTTTCCGGAACCGTGATGTTTACAGAAGAAAATAGTTTAGTAACTATGGTTGCTGAAATGGAAGGCTTAACTGAAGGCGTACATGCCATACATATTCATGAAAAAGCAGATTGTTCTTCACCTGATGGTAAATCCACCGGTGGTCACTGGAATCCAACAGCACAGCCACATGGACAATGGGGAGCAGAAGAAGGATACCATAAAGGCGATATAGGAAATTTTACAGTTGATGCCAGTGGAAAAGGCTCTGTAACATTTGCGACAGATCAATGGTGTATTGGCTGTGGTGATGAAACAAAAGATATACTAGGCAAAGCAGTAATTGTACATGCAGGCACTGATGATTATGTCACGCAACCTACTGGTGATGCCGGTGGTAGAGTAAGCTGTGCTGGAATTATTCAATAAAAGTGATCATATAATTTTATTTCAAAGCTACGGTAATAAGTAGCTTTTTTAATTTTTAGAAGTATCTTTACATTGTTAAAATTAGCACCATGAATCCATCAGCGAATGGCTGGATTAAAAAACTATTAAAAGAGATTTCAAGTAAACAAAAGGACTTGAAACCTTCTGAAACTGACTTTTACAATGCCCTAAAGTCTAGTGGTTTTATTTATGGAAGTAACATTTCTGTAATTTTTAACTGTATTGATAACAAAGACTTTACAGAAGAAGAATTATCCAAAATCAACTTATTTTTAGCTTTCTATTTTATTCATCAACAGGCCAATAAACCTGAAGATCTGATATCAAGTATTATTAGTTTTTATAAATCTATAGATGATTTTAAATTATCATTTTTTGAAGGATTACTAGGTGAAAAAAAATCTGCTGGTTTACTTGAAGATATGATCAATAAGCGCGTTCATATTGATGACAACCTGATTACCAAAAACTTTAATTTCTTTATTACTAATGCATTACTTTTTATTGATGTCTTAGGTTTTCAAGAGTTTTTAAAATCCAATACTATTGGAGAAAATTATTTGAAACAACTGGAAGCTTCCATTGAAACCATTGTTTTAATTGCTTTTGAAGGAAAAAAAGAAAAATCAAAATATGATGAAAGTTTGATTAAACTTTTTGAATCTTCTTTAAGATATCAAAGCAAAGACACCCTCAGCTATGATGATGTTATAAAAAATATTGAGACTATCCTAGGAAAAAATTACATCATAGATATGGCTTGCATGGCCTATTGGAGTGATAAAATTATTGATATTGAAGAACAAAAATTATTATTAAAACTTGGTGATGACTTACATATTAATCAGAAAGTGGTTATTAATTCCATTGCAGATATTAATGTGTTTTATCATTTACATAAAAAGAAAATAGCATTGCTGAGTTCTAAAAATATGTTTCAGAGTTTCTATGACAATTCCAGTAAATTGGTAGTAAAACTTATTAAACGAAATAGCAAACGTTTGTTGAATGAACTTAGAGAAAGCAAAGAACTCATGTTATTACTTACTAAATCTACTACCAGAGCACTGACTGAAGAAGAACAGAAAAAAGTACAGGATCAATTATTGGATATCATGAAATCCATACCAAGTTTAGCTATTTTTATTTTACCTGGTGGTGCCATATTATTGCCCTTATTTATAAAATTTATTCCTAAAATGCTGCCTTCTGCATTTGATGAGAACAGAATAGAAGAATAAATTGTCGTTAAAATATCCTAGACTGCTTTTTTTCTTTTAGTTTTACTCAAACTAAACAATTAATTAAGCAATTAATACATGAAATCGTATTCAGCACAAGACATTAATACTATTCTTAAAGGGGAATTAATAGGCAACACTAAGCACCGTATTGAAGGCCCAGAACAACTAGAAAAAGCTCAAAATAATCACATCACATTTATAGGAAGTCAAAAATACGTGAAGCTTTGGTCAGCTTCAAAAGCATCTGTGGCTATTGTAAATGATAACTTAAAAGTGGAACCAGGTGAAAATCGTGCTTTAATAAAAGTTAAAAATGCCGATTTAGCTATGGCAAAAATTTTAGATTTATTCAATCCATCGGCGCCGGTATTTGATACCGATATTCATCCAACAGCGGTCATTCATCCAACAGCAAAAATTGGGAAAGATTGTAAAATTGGTGCTAACTGTTATGTTGGTAAACATGTAGAATTAGGCCAAGGTGTTATTTTGTACCCAAATGTATGTGTCTTCGATGAAACTATTATAGGTGAGCAAACCATAGTATGGTCTGGAACTGTGATTCGTGAACGCTGTATTATTGGCAATTATTGTATCTTTCACACCAACGTTAGTATTGGTGCCGACGGTTTTGGATATAGACCTAGTGATGATGGCCGTGGACTAGTAAAAATACCTCAAATAGGTAATGTTATTATAGGTCATTATGTAGAAATTGGCGCCAACTCATGTGTTGACAGAGCTAAATTTAGTTCTACCATTATTGGTGATGGCTGTAAAATTGATAACCTAGTACAAATAGCACATAATAGTGTGATGGGGCGTTCATGCATCATGGCAGGACATAGTGGATTAGCAGGATCTGTAACTTTGGGAGACGGAGTTATTATTGGCGGTAGTGCATCCATTAAAGATCATACCACCATACATTCAGGTGCCACGGTTGGCGCAGGTTCTGGTGTTGTGGGAGACGTAGAAGCTGGAAAAACCGTGTTAGGCTATCCGGCACAAGACGCCAGAGATATGCTTAAACAATGGGTAGCCATGCGTCGATTTATGAAAAACCAATAGCTTATTTGGCATGAACTTTTTATCAATTCATTTTGCTTGGATATTAACAGTTGATATAGTTCATATGAAAGCATAGTAGAGCAATTTAAAATTAACTGCAAAATTGTAAATGAGAAAACTAAAATTCCCAACCGCCCAAACTATTTTAATCATCATTGCCATCATAGTTGCGCTATTAACATGGCTGGTTCCAGCAGGAAAATACGATAGTTTAGCGTATAACGCCAAAAGCAATACGTTGATCAAAACCAGTTTAGAGAAGACTATTGAATTACCGGCAACACAAGAAACTTTAGAGAACCTCAACATAAAAATCCCCATTGAAAAATTTACAAATGGCGATATCTATAAACCCATTGGTATTCCTAATACGTATAAAGAACTGGAATCAAAGCCTCAAGGCCTTGCAGAATTAGTTCAATCACCAATAAAAGGAATCATTGCAGCTTCTGATATCATTTTTTTAATTCTCATTATTGGAGGTTTAATTGGCATCATGAATCTCACTGGTGCTTTTGATGCTGGAATTGCCTGGATGGCAAAAATGCTTAAAGGCAGAGAGTATATTCTCATTATTCTGGTAACAACACTTATTGCCGCTGGCGGAACAACTTTTGGTTTAGCTGAAGAGACCATGGCCTTCTACCCTATTTTAATCCCAGTATTTCTTGCGGCAAAATATGATGCCATGGTGGGGCTTGCCTGTATTTTTCTAGGTTCGGGAGTTGGGTCCATGTGTTCCACTACAAATCCATTTTCCACAATTATTGCTTCAGATGCTGCTGGCATAAATTGGACGACAGGTCTCGAAAATCGTCTAATAATGTTAGCCGTTTGTTTGGTTATTACCATCATATATATTCTTCGCTATGCAAAGCGCGTAAAAGCAGATCCATCAAAATCTCTTATTTATGATCAAAAAGAAGAATTAGAAGCTCTGTTTGGATTACATTCTATGAATACAACATCAACTTATACAAATAGACTGAGACTTATTACCGTGGTATTTTCATCGTGCTTTGTGGTTATGATTGTTGGTGTTTCCTTTTTAGATTGGTGGTTTGTTGAAATGACTGCCACATTTTTTGTTGGCGCCATTGTTATTGGCTTTATTGCTAAAATTAAAGAAAGTGTTTTCGTAGAAGAGTTTGCCAAAGGAGCTGCGTCTTTGCTTAGTGTAGCGTTTATTGTTGGTATTGCACGAGGTGTAACCATTCTTATGGAAGATGGTCTTATTAGTGATACTATTTTATATCATGCGAGCACCATAACAGAAGACCTGAATAAAGGTGTTTTTACAAATTTTATGCTTTTTATTTATGGTGGTTTATCGTTTTTCATGCCATCATCATCAGGAATGGCCGTATTAACAATGCCTATTATGTCTCCATTAGCTGATACTGTAAATATGGGTAGAGAAACTATAGTTGACACCTATAATTATGGCATGGGCCTGTTTTATTTGATCAATCCTACTGGTTTAATATTAGCAGCCTTGGCAATTGTAAAAATTGGGTTCAATAAATGGTTAAAATTTATAATGCCTCTTGTTTTAATATTGTTGATTACAACAATGATTTTACTGACCATTTCAGTTTACTAAAACTGTTATCACTCCAACCACTCTTTAAAATCTTTGACACGTTCTCGTGCTACAATCACCTCATCTTCACTAAATGTATTCAACTTAATTTGTAAACGTGAATTGGTATAACTTACCATGTCTTTAATAGCATTGATATTTACAAAATATTTACGACTTATGCGAAAAAAAGTTTGTGGTTCCAGCTCCTGCTCCAAAAGTTCTAAAGTGGTATCTAAAAGATAATTCCTTCCTTCTGAAGTGTATAAATAAGTGCCTTTGTTTTCGCTGTAAAAGCATTCTATTTCTTCAATATTAATAAGTTTTAGATGCTGCCCAACTTTTACTGAAAATCGTTTTTTGTATTCGCGGTCTATAGGGTTTACCAATAATTTTTTAATATCATTAAAATCTAAAGTAACCTCTTGTTTTTGTGGTAATCTGTCTTGATATTTTTTAACCGCTTTTGTCAATTCTACCTCGTCAATAGGTTTTAATAAATAGTCAATGCTATTCAGTTTAAAAGCCTGCAGTGCATACTCATCATAAGCTGTGGTAAAAATAACGGCACTTTTTATATCAATGGATTCAAATATTTCAAAAGATAAGCCATCACTTAATTGAATATCTAAAAAAATTAAATCGGGATGTTTGTTAGTATGAAACCATTGAATGCTTTCTTCTACTGAATGCAACATTATTTCTGTTTCTAAATTCATAGCACTTAACATGCGCTGTAAGCGTCTCGCCGATGGTTTTTCGTCTTCAATAATAATTACATTCATTCCCATCGTTTTTTATCATTATCCATAAACTCCTTGATTTTGCGCTGTTCCCAGTTTTTACCAAACATGAAATCGGGACCAAATACACTAAAAAAATGAAAAAATAATCCTATTCCCCAAAAAATGGGTGTTAAAAAGTTCCCGAAACTCCAGAAATTCCCATTGGCTCTTCCTATCATTAAAATCAGAAATATGTTGACGATGACATAGGATGCTAAATGCCAATAAAAACCTATAATTTTTTTGACCTTTTTTTGAGCTCTTATATAAGCTTCTTGACGATAAAAATCGTTTTGACTTTTGTTGTCTTTCTTGCTTATATCTTGATTATCTGTGTTATAATTTGTCATAACTTTAAGTTTTAAGTATTAATATTACGGACTATTCCCAACGTTTTTGTTCTTCTTCCTCACGCATAAATTGTTCAATCTTTCGTTCTTCCCATTTCTTTCCTAAAATGCCATTATTTACATATACATGATAAGCATGAAATGCTAAGCCCATACCCCATCCAAATAGGGGAAACCAAAACCAATGAAACTGATTCCAGGTAGTTCTATAGTTGATAAATATTAGAAAAGGTATTACTAAACAATAAGATATGAGATTGTAATAAAACCCTTTTAATTCTTCAACCTTTTTACGGGCTTTTATGTATTTATCTTCCATGTTGTTGCTTGATTGTGTTCTCATTTTCTAAATATTTTATTTCCATCGAGTGTTGTCATCTTCACCCATATACTGCTTTAATTTACGTTCTTCCCAGTTACGACCAAACATGCCGTCACTAACAAATAATTTAAAAGCAGCTATAGTGATACCAATTCCCATGCCTATCATTGGGAACCAAAACCATTTAAAACCCCAATAGGTTTTATAATTAATGTAAATTAAAAATGGAATTATTAAAAAATAAGAAATGATACTATAATAGAATTCTTTAAGAGAATCTATGTGCTTACGTGCTCTTAGATAACTGTCATCTATTTTTGTAATTGAATCAGTTCTCATGATTGATATCTGTTTGGTAAGCATCGGTATTGCCACTGAAAAACTGTTTGTGTGTTGATTGATGATTACTCTTTTGTTTGATAATAAATCATAACGTTGTTTTATATTTTCTAATCCCACACCACTGCTCTTTTTTACTATTTGTTTTGGCTGCAGATTGTTTTCAACTACTAGATTGCCTTCACTTTCATAAATTTTTATTCGTAATGGCTTACTCGAAGTTACCATATTATGCTTTACGGCATTTTCTAATAATAGTTGTAATGACAATGGTACAACCTTACTTTCTGGATTTGTGGCACGATCAGGGATTTCAAAAACAATACTGTCTTCAAACCTCATTTTAAGTAAAGACATATAGGTTTTAGCAAATTCTAACTCTTCATCAACTATCACTAATTCTTTGCTTTTTTGTTCCAGAACGTAGCGATATACTTTTGATAGCGATGTTGTAAATTTTTGTGCGTTCTCTGGGTTTTCCTCAATTAAACTGGTCAGGACGTTTAAACTATTAAATAAAAAATGTGGGTCTAATTGATTTTTTAAAGCATCAAATTTTGCGCTTGCAGTTCCTGCTATAACTTTTTGCTCTTTAATTTTATTTTGCTGATACTTATTATAAAAATAGATAAAGTGAAAAATAGCTACGATGGTTAAAGTAATCCACAACCCAAACTGATAATATTTTATATGTTCATTACTTATAAACTGATTGAAAGTCCAACCATTAGCCATAACTGCCGTAAGAAGCCTAAGAACAAATAAGCCCACTAAAGTAATTATAGTTGAACCTAAAATCCCGATAATGATTCTTTTTGCTCTATCTTCCTTTTTCCATTTACGTCCCTCTAAATAATCGAAAAAATACATATTTGAATACCCTAAAACAAATGAATATAACTGATAGAAGACAAAATCTATTAAAAACTCATTGACATTTTTATAATTAAATCCACCTGATATTAGGTTCCCTGTCACAAAAACAAGACAACCAATTATAAAAGTTATAACTATATTTTTAGCGGATTTTGTCATAATATATATTGACTATTATATAAACTACTCTTTACAAGATTCTAAAAGCATCTCAATTCTTTCTTTACCCCAATTAGGGTGAAATGGTGTTTCAGGTTTAAAGTTAGTAAAAAGATCTAAAGCTCTTTCCAGATCTTTACAGAATGGCTTGGTATCCTGTCCAAAATACTTGGCTCCTCCTATGCCCCATTCTGCCTTACAATAAACGACGCGAGGATTGCTAGAAGCAATTTGTTCTGCCTTTGCATAAATAGCTTCAACTTTAGGTGACATGGTCATTCCATAAGCAGCTCCATCATAAGCTACCCAGGCAGTATATAATAATGCCTGAAGTACTAAAATCTCAGGATTATTTTTTGAAATAGCCGTCGCATCATTAATTAAATCTTGTGCTTTCTTTAATTGAGCTGTTAACTTTTCTTCATCCTTTAACCCAAAGCTATTTAAAATATTTACCTGAGCCGCATAATAAGCAGGTAACCAATTATCTGGTTCTGCATTCGCAATACGTTCAAACATATTGGATGCTTCTGCCGGGTTATTGCCTCCCCAAAGTTCAAAGGCTTTTTGCATACCTTTTTCATAATTCGACTGAGCGTTTATTAAGCTAGTTATAAATGTGACTAAAATGACAACTAATTTTTGCATAATGATTGTTTTTAAATTATATCACAAATGTCTATTAGTTGACTATTAATTTAAAATGATAGTAACCGAATTGTCATTTTTAAAGGACGAGGTGTAAATTTTAAAAGGTAACTAAAAAGCCAGCTTAAAATCAAAGAATGTTTTAAGTTGGCTTTTTCAAATCGAGTAAAATAAACTCTAATACCTTTTAAAAAATCTAAATTGCCATTAATCTAAATACTATTGGCACACTATAAGGCACTTTTACAGGTCTACCTCTTTGCTTACCAGGAATCATTTTTGGCAATAACCCTATTATACGTTCAGCTTCCTTTTCTAATATTTTGTCAGGACCTCTAGAACGAACGCTAGATACAAATCCATCTTGATCAATTAAAAATATGACAAAGACTTTACCTTGAATACCAAGATCTAAAGCTTGTTCGGGATATCTAAAATTTTTGGCAACATGTTCTTCCATTTTTAACTGGAAGCAATTTCTTTTCTCCATTTTGGTGCCCTTTTCGCACCCTGGAAACACCGGGACATCTTCAATTACAGAAAAAGGTATTTCAGCATCCTCATCCACTTCTTCTACAGAAACATCTGCAATGGCAATAACCGGTTCTATCTTATCATTTTGATTTGACTCTGTACTTTCTATTATTGTTTCTTCAATTTCAACAACGTCTTCAACAACTTTGATTGATTCTTGAATGGCAATGGGCGGTGGCGGTGGTGGAGGTGTATTAACATTAACAATAGGCATTTCTTCTTCAAATACCTCATCCATATTTAGAATATCAATAGCAATTTCCTTTTTATCATAAGTTTTATATTCTAATAACTGCCAAGAAGCAAATAGCATGATATTAAGGCCAATAGCAAAATAAAGACTACTATTTCTTCCAATTTCAACCTGTGGATTTTTCTTAGATTTCATGACTCTAAGGCTTAGATATATAACATAAAGTTAACTGAAATAAATGTCAAAAAACATGACTTTTGTCATGTATAAAAATGACTAAATTGCTTTGTAATCCTTTAAAATTATCGAGTTTTTGGCTATTAAATTTTTATTAAAAAAAATTGGAAAAAAATTTATAATTGATCCAATTGATTGCTGTTTTTATCCGTACTCATAGTCCAGAAAAAGCCTGCAAAAAAGAACTGATCTGCTGCAGGTTGCAAAGCCCGACTTTCAAAAATGCCATTTGGATTAGTAGTATTGGCATATTGATAGCTATTTATATTTTTAAAACCTAATATATTGTTCACAGAAGCATATAATATTTTTTGCGGACTTATTAAATAGGCCCAGTTCATGCTTAAACTGTTATAAGCTTTTGTTTTTTTATTTAAAAACCCTGATGCATTGGGATTGGTATAGGCTCTGCCTGAAGCAAAAGCATAACTGAACCCAACTTGACTTCTCCAATCATTAATCCAATACTTCCCAACAATGGATAAATTATGTGTATTGGCAAAATTGGGCTGCGCTTTACTTGGATAATTTCTATAATCGCGTTTAGTATCTAACAGAGAATAACTCGCCCAGTAATCCATATTTTTTATGCTTTTGCTATCTCTCCAAAACAGATCAATCCCTTGAGCAAAACCGTAACCATCACTATTATAATTACTATTTAATTGAGTAAATTCAGTATCATATTTTACTAAATTTTTATAGTCTTTGTAATAGGCTTCTGCTCTCAATATTTTGCGGTCAGCATTATACTGGTAGTTCAAAATATAATGTGCCGTGTTTTGGGCTCTCAAATCTTGATCAAACTTTAAAATGTCACTTGAAGGATTTTGGTAAAAACTACCATAAGCTAAGGATAATTGACTGCTTTTTGAGGTTTTATAGGCCAGTGAAAGTCTAGGTGCCAGATTAAATGAATTAAACAACTCACTATGATCTGTTCTTAATCCTACTTTAAATGCTATCTCTTTTGACAAGAATGTATCTGCCTCAAAAAATGTGGCCACAATATTATTATCATACCCATAAATTTCTTGAATTGGATTTGTATCTGAAAATTTCTCTTCAAAATGAGAAACTAAATATTCCGTACCAAAATTTAGCTTAAACCGATTACTAAAACGCTTTTTAAATTTAAGCTTGGCGTGAATCCCTGTTTCACTATCATTAATAATCATATCAATGATGTTTAAGTCATTATTTCCAATGGTGTAACTTAGTCCTCCAAACACATTCCAAGTATCGTTTAAAGAGCCTTGATATGACCCATTGAAGTACAAATTGTTATTCTTTAATTTAAAACGAACACCTTCCATTTCATTAATATCTTCCTGAATTAATTCAAAATTGGTGTTATCATAAGCCGTATAAAGTTTTAACAAGCCTGAATTATATTTTTTACGATACACTGCTTCACCTGAAAACACCTCAAAAGGTTTAATCCAATTATTTCGACTAGGAAATATCTCATTATAAGGAGCCAAATTAATATAAGAACCATTTACACTTAAGCTACTATTATTCCATTTTTGAGTATTTCCAAGGGTTGCTCCAAGACTCATAATGCCAATATCTGTTTTGTCTTGATCTGGTTCATCAATAGTATTTAACAATAATACACTTGATAATGCCTGACCATATTCAGCAGAATAACCTCCTGTTGAAAAAGTAATACCATCAAATAAAAATGGAGAGTACCTGCCTCGTGCAGGTGCATTATTAGTTGTTGGGGTATATGGCGTAAATACCCGGATACCGTCTATGAAAATTTGAGTTTCATCTGCTTCACCTCCACGCACAAACAACCTACCATCTTCAGCAACGGTAGTAGTTCCTGGAAGTGTTTGTAAAGCACCTATAAAATCGCCTAATGCGCTTGCAGTTGTAACAACATCCAAAGGTTTTAATACATTTACCTTACTATTATCGCCGGCTTGAAAAGTACCTGCAGAAAGCACTACCGCATCCAGCGTATTCACATCTTCCCTAAGTTTAACCATTAAGTCTTTCATGAATTTTACATCGCCAACCATAGTAAATGTTTCAAAAGAAATATAAGAGACCAATAAGGTTTGAGACCCTGTCTCACTTGTTTTAAAAGAAAAATCCCCATTTTCATCAGTGGTACTTCCATCATATGTACCTTCCAAATACACATTGGCTCCTGCAATAGAAACCCCTTTTGTATCTAAAACTTTTCCACTAATTATTGATGATTGAGCTAATATTTGGCTTGATATGATTAAACTAAAAAATAATAATAGCGTTTTAAGATTGTAACACATTGATTTGTTCGTTTTGATTGATAAGACAAAATTGAACAAAAACTGTTTTACCCAAAACTAATAATAACCGAACTGTAAAATTTTAATGATGAATTGAATATATTTGAAATTATGGGCAAAAGACTAAACAAACCAGTGATCCTCTTTTTAATAATTTACAGCATTATTTTAATCTTTGAATTGATTTTTGATAACACTGAAAGTTTAAAATCTTATCATTACCTCACTAAACCTTTATTGGTTTCCTCTCTAATTATCTTTTTTTTGCAACATAATCCTCTCAAGGATACACAAACAAAACAAATAGTTGTATCAGCCTTATTATTCTCCTTGTTAGGAGACATTCTTTTAATGTTTACAGAAATGAATAGCTTATTTTTTATAGGTGGTTTGCTTGCGTTTTTAATAGCCCATGTTATGTATATTTTGGTCTTCTTAAAAAAGATAAACATTACTAAAAAAACGCTAAAATTTGCGCTGCTTTTATTATTTTATACCATTGGAATATTTTATTTGTTAAAAGACGGATTGGGCAATTTATTCATCCCTGTTATAATTTATATGTTTGTTATTTTAATGATGTTCACCACGGCCTTTTTACGTGAAGGAAGGGTTTCAAAAAACAGTTATAATTTAGTTTTTTTTGGTGCTATTTTTTTTATAATTTCGGATAGTTTATTAGCTCTTAATAAATTTTACAGTCCATTACCGTTATCCGGAATCTGGATTATGACCACTTATTCCATCGCACAATTATTAATCGTTTTAGGACTTAAAAAGCAATAATAGACAAAATCTATACCTTAGACTCATGATATTTATTATCAATATTTTAAAATAAATATAATAAACCTTTAGTTTAATTAAATTAGTGTAGAGCTAATTAATATGATCTACTTTTAATTGCAAATTACTGATAACAAAAAAATACTTTATTTTTACAGAGTTGTAACGTTTTAATTCAATCCGCTACTTACATATAACTAACTGATCAAATTGAATAAAGAACTAGAACATAGTTTTGTTGAATTGCTCGAAAAGCATCAAAATATCATTCATAAGGTGTGTAGATTGTACACCAATAATTATGATGCACATAATGATTTATTTCAAGAAATAACCATACAATTATGGAGGGCATATCCTAAATTTCGTGGTGATTCTAAATTCAGCACATGGATGTATCGCGTTGGTTTAAATACGGCCATAACCTTATATAGAAAATCAAAACGTTCAATAATTACGCAAGATTTTGATGGTGTTGAATTTAGAATGAAGGCTGAGGATTATGATAATACTGAAGAAGAACAATTAAAAACCTTGTACAAAGCCGTACATGAATTAAATGACATTGAAAAAGCTCTCATCTTTCTTTATTTAGAAGATAAAGATTACAGAGAAATAAGTGAAACAATGGGGATTAGTGAAGTTAATGCACGTGTGAAGATGAACAGAATTAAAACTAAATTAAAAACTATACTTAATCCGTGAACCTATGGATGAATTGGAATTATTAAAAAAAGATTGGAGGAAGCAAAACACCACCTATAAGCAGCTTTCTGCTAAGGAGATTTACCCCATTTTACAAAAGAAATCTTCGTCTATTGTAAAGACATTATTTTATATAAGTGTTGGTGAACTAGTGTTTTGGATTTTAATAAATTCCATCCCCTATTTTTCATCAGACAGTTACAGAGAACGCCTGAATGCTGTTTACAGTAATGAATATGTTTTCGCAGGATTAACCTTTATAAGTTATGGTGTTATTCTTCTGTTTATTTATTTGTTATTCAAATCACATAAAGCTATTTCTGCGACAGATAATGCAAAGAAATTAATGGAGAGCATTTTAAAAACTCGTAGAGTAATTAAATATTATGTAATTTATAATTTAGTCATGGTGTCTATTTCTATGCTTGTAGGCACTTATTTTGCCATCGTAAATGATCCTAAATTAACAGATTCTATATCACATTTCAATAATAAGCAGGTGTTTATGGCTTATGCCATTATTATAGGTGTGACAGCATTTTTGATTCTTATTATATGGCTTTTTTACAAACTTTTATATGGACTGCTGTTAAAACGCCTTAACAGAAATTATCAAGAACTAAAAAAATTAGAATTCTAAATTTTCCACTTCAACTACATCACCACTGCACATACTCTCTAGACGGATATGTCCTATTCTTACCCGAACCAAACGCAAAGTTGCGTACCCAACCGCTGATGTCATTTTACGCACTTGACGAAACTTCCCTTCATTCAGTGTGATTGAGATCCAAGAGGTTGGGCCATGCCTGTCATCCCTGATTTTTTTTGAACGATTTGGAAAACCCGGAACCGCATTTAATTTAGAAACCGTACAAGGTTTAGTTATATACTTTTTTCCTTCAAAACCAATCTCTACCCCCACCTTTAAATTTTGAATGGCTTGATTTGTAATATCTCCATTAACTTGTACATAATATTCTTTATCTACTTTTTTACTATTAACAAAATCACTTGTTTTCCCATCAGTAGTAATAAGCAACAAGCCTTCAGATTTTTCATCTAACCTGCCAATAGCCATAGAATCATTAGGAAAATCATACAATAGCCCTAAGAATTTTTTCTTTTTCTGTTGTGATGAATTACTATAAAACTGACTTAAATACCCATAAGGTTTATAAAGAACAAAATGCCTGTGTACAGAATTATATTTTTCCATTTAAGATATTAAAAACAAGCTCCTTTGTTGCTTTTTGTCCTTTGATCTTATCACGAACCACATCAAAAGACATTCTAAAATCACAACCTTCTTTATAATGACTGCATCCGTAAGCCATATTTCCTTTCACAATAGTGCCTCTTCTACATTTCGGACAATTTAGTTGATCAGGGATGGATTTTACAACTTTATTTTTAGGTTCTAATATAAGTTTATAATGGTCATCAAAACGAATCAAGCCTTCTACATGGCCAGAATCTGTTTTAAAGTCCTTTAAATTAACCGTAGATCCCTTTTGAAGCAATCTAATATATTGTTTCTCAGAAATTTTTTTATCATGAAAGCTAAAAGGCAGTACAAAATTACAACCTGTTTTATAAGCACTGCAACCATAAGCAAGTTTTCCTTTAAGAAGTTGCCCTTGTTTACATTTGGGACATTTCTCACTTAAAATACCGGCAGCTTTTTTATCTGGTTTTTTAACTTCTTTATTTTTTGTTGATTGCACATAAGAAATATTAGCGCCTTTAGTCTCACTTCTTACTTCATAAACCAAGTCTTCAACCATGTGTTTCATGTTTGATATAAATGCATTCACGCTGAAATCCCCCTTTTCGATATCCTTTAACTGCTTTTCCCAGATTCCTGTTAATTCAGCCGATTTCAACACCTCGTTTTGAATAGTATCAATTAATTGTACACCTGCCGATGATGGCAACACTTGTTTTTTGTTTCTAATAATATATTTACGCTTAAACAATGTTTCAATAATATTTGCCCGCGTTGAAGGGCGGCCAATACCATTCTCTTTCATTAGTTCTCGTAGCTCATCATTATCCACCTGCTTACCTGCAGTTTCCATGGCACGTAATAAAGAGGCTTCTGTAAACTGATTGGGCGGTTTGGTTTCCTTTTCTAAAAAAGAAGGTTCGTGAGGTCCGTTTTCTCCTTTCACAAAAGCAGGTAATATATCAGGCTCCTTTTCTTTATTGTCATAATTTTCAAAAACAATGCGCCATCCTTTTTTTAAAATTTCCTTGCCGGTTGTTTTAAATACAACTTGGGCCGCACTACCCAAAACCGTAGTATTAGACACTAAACAATCATCATAAAACACTGCGATAAAGCGCTTTACAATAATATCATATACTTGCTGTTGATTATATTGTAATCTTGACTGCATACCAGTAGGAATAATGGCATGATGATCGGTTACTTTTTTATCATTAAATACTTTGGTTGATTTTTTTATTTTTTTACCTAAAAGTGGCTGAGTTAAATTGGAGTAATTGGTCAATTTTTGAAGTATTCCTGATACTTTAGGGTACACGTCGTTTGGTAAAAAGGTGGTATCAACTCTGGGATAGGTTACAAGCTTTTGCTCATATAAAGTCTGAACAATTTTAAGTGTTTCATCTGCTGAAAATCCAAATCTGGTATTACAATATACCTGCAGACCCGTTAAATCAAATAATTTTGGTGCAAATTCATTGCCTTTCTTTTTCTCAATGGCATCTATTTGAAAATCACTTTCTTTCACTTTGTTAGCCAAAACCTCTCCATCTTCCTTTTTTAAGAAACGGCCTTCTTCATAACTAAACAAGGTCTCACGATACAAGGTTTGCAATTCCCAGTATGGTTGCGGTTTAAAATTCTCTATTTCTTTAAACCTATTAACTACCATGGCCAAGGTTGGTGTCTGTACACGACCAACAGACAAAACTTGCTTATATCCGCCATGTTTAACCGTATATAATCTGGTAGCATTCATACCTAGTAACCAATCACCTATAGCTCTTGAAAACCCGGCATGATAGAGATTATCATATTTTTTTGAAGATTTTAAATTCTCAAAGCCTTCCTTAATAGCTTCCGTAGTTAAAGATGAAATCCATAAACGCTTTACTTCGCCTTTATAATTGGCCTGATGCATGACCCAACGCTGAATTAACTCCCCTTCCTGTCCGGCATCACCGCAGTTAATGACTAATTCAGCTTTATCAAACAAACTTTTTACAATTTTAAATTGCTTTTGAATGCCAGAATTGGCCACTACTTTGGTTTCAAACCTTTCCGGTAGCATGGGTAAGTTATTCAAATCCCAGCTTTTCCAATGCGGTTTATAATCATTAGGCTCTAACAGTGTACATAAATGTCCAAAAGTGTAAGTTACGGCATATCCATTACCTTCATAATACCCATCATGTTTAGTATTAGCCCCCAAAACAGAGGCTATTTCACGAGCAACACTGGGCTTTTCTGCAATACAAACTTTCACTTATTCTCTTTTAATTTATGACTTGCAAAATAGGAATTTAGACCTGATTTTTATAGGGGAATTGCCAGGAGTTATTAACGATTCTAAATGGGTAAAATAAATTCTCTTTTGTGCCTAAAAAAACAAAATAGTATTTGAAAGACTATCTATCTTTTTTTCCACTCGCGCATTTTATTGAGAGCCTCTAAAGCTTCAAGTTCTTCCTGAGGAACAACTTTTAAAAAAGAAGGATGTTGTTCAATGGCAAACTCTATTTTTTTTACAATTTCTTCAGTCGTATCATTATCATAATCAATTTCTAAGGGCGCTTTAATTTCCATAGATTGCAAAATGTTTTTCTTTTTTATTCTAAGTCCTTTTTTATCAAAAGAGCGTCTGAATCCGTCGATCACAATAGGTATTACAATTGGCCTATAGCGTTTAATAATATGAGCCGTTCCTTTTCTAATAGGTTTAAATGGCGTAGTCGTTCCCTGAGGAAATGTTATAACCCAACCATCATCTAACGCCTTTCCTATATTGGAAATATCACTCATTTTTACCTGCCTGTTTACATCTTTTCCTTCAGCCCTCCAGGTGCGTTCTATACTTATGGAGCCGACGTATGCCAATATTTTTGGTAACAAACCCGCTCTCATAGTTTCTTTTGCAGCTACATAATAAATATTAAGTTTAGGATTCCATAAATAACCAACATTTTTAATGGAATCTACACGCCCACTAAGACTGGCGTTGAATACGTGAAACATAGAAACCACATCAGCAAAATAGGTTTGATGATTGGATATAAACAACACATTCGTATCAGGTAAGTTTTTTATTATTTCAGAACCTTCAATATGCATTTCGTTAAAACCCCGAAAACGTCTATGTGTAAGTACACCTAAGATTCTGATGAGCCATTTTTTTAAAATGAGAATGTGTCCAAAAGGATTTCGTTTAAGCAACGCCATAAATCACGCTTCAATTAGTTAGTTTTTACAAATGTAATAAAACTATAAATTACAACACTTGTTTTAATAAGTCTTTAATTTCACTTAAAATCATTGCAGTTGCTCCCCAAACAACATGCCCATTTAATGAAAACGCAGGCACCTCAACCTCAACTTTATATGAAGTTGACACTCTTTTTGAAATGACCATGTTATCATCAATAAAATGACCCAATGAAATCTCAATAATAGCTTCAACTTCATTTTCATCTTTTATAAACCTCGGCGTTTTATTTGAAAATCCTAAATAAGGCTGTACATAAAAATTACTTGGAGGTATATAAACTTCTGTCAATGCAGATATAACTTCAATATCATGAACGGGCACACCTATTTCTTCATAGGTTTCTCTCAGAGCAGCATGTTCTAATGAATCGTCATCAGGTTCTAATTTTCCACCGGGGAATCCAACCTGAGCAGAATGCACGCCTTCATAACTTTTTCTGAGAATTAAAACCAAATTTGTTTTTTGAAATACATCAGGATAAAAAAGTGCCAGTACACCGGCCCTTTTTGCAAATTTGATGGCCTCCTTATTTTTTTCTAAAAGCTCCAATCTAAAAGGTGGAGCCATTTTAAACTGAGATACTTGGGCAGGTAGCGGTATATTTTTTACTTTTGAAATTCTAATTAAAAATTCATCAAAATTCATTCTATGAGAATTGTATGGCTATTGGTTGTATTCATTTTACTTTTAAGTTGTGAAGATAAACAAACTAAAAGAAAAATTAAGCATGAGAATACGTTAACAGGGATAGAAAATAATCAAGTTAAAACGGAGACAGAAGCGGACGACTCCAAACCTTATCCAGTTTTAGATGGTCTACAAAATGCTATGGAATTCTTTTTAGAATATGACAAAAAGCATAAAGAAAACAAGGTAAGACTGACTACTGATTTTGGTTCTATTGATATTTTATTGTTTAATGAAACTAAATTTCACAGATCTAATTTTATATATCTTACAAAAAGAGGCTATTTTAACAATACACAATTTTACAGAGTCATTAATAACTTTATTATTCAAGGTGGAAATAGTGATGACAAAAAAACGGCTAACAAAAGAGCCGAAATTGGGAGATACCTATTACCAACTGATACCAATAGAGGTTTCACTCATGAAAGAGGGGTCATTTCTATGCCAAGTGGTGAGATTGACAACCCTTATAAATTAGCTTCTCCTTTTGAATTTTTCATCATACAGCAACAAGGTGGATCTCATTTTTTAGATGGTGATTATACGGTTTTTGGCAAAGTAATTGCCGGCATGGATGTAGTTGATAAAATTGCTGCCGTTAAAACTGATGAGGCCGATTGGCCACTACACAATGTATTTATTAGAAAAGCGGAGATTCTCAATTAATCTTTATAAACAGTTGGCAATCCGATTTTAAATTTAACAGCCAGTATTCTTATAAGGATCACAATTCCAGCTGAAAGCAAAAAAACAAAATTGTCATCCAATGGAAACTTTCTTACCAAAAAGTAAGTAATTCCTCCAATAATGCAGGCAGTGGCATAAATTTCCTTTCTAAAAATGACTGGTATTTCATTGCTTAAAATATCACGAATAACACCTCCAAAAGAGGCTGTAATAGTACCCAATGCAATACAAATAACCGGATGAAGGCCTGCTTGAATTCCTTTTTCAATACCAACAACTGTGTACAGCCCTATTCCAATAGTGTCAAAAAGAAAAAGTGAGGTTCTTAAATAGTTAATATAACTTCTGAAGAGAATTGCAAAAATAGCAGACCCCAAGATAACATAGGTATAGGTGATATCTTGCATCCAACTCACGGGCGTTTGACCTATTAAGATATCTCTAAGAGTGCCTCCACCTACGGCCGTAACAAAACCAATGATCAGAATACCAAATAAATCCATTTTCTTATTTATGGCTACAAGAACACCTGAAATGGTAAAAGCAATAGTTCCTAAAATATCAATAGTATAAAACATGTGCCAAAATTAAATGAATATTTTAGAGTCCAAGAGATTAAACAAAAAAATAATTTATAAACTTATTGAAATTTACTTGTGTGATTAATCAAATATTTAATCTATTATTAATACCTTTTATCATAAATTTTATTGATAGTTTTTGTATTTTTATAGTCTAAATTCATACTCATGACTATAACACAGTTATCATACGTATTAGCGGTTGCAGAACACCAAAATTTCACCAAAGCAGCTGAAAAGTGTTTTGTCACGCAACCCACTTTAAGCATGCAAATTCAAAAACTTGAAGACCAATTGGATATTTTAATCTTTGACCGATCTAAAAAGCCTATTGAACTTACCGATGTTGGAAGAAAAATTGTAACACAAGCCAGAAACATTGTCAATGAATCCTATAGAATACAAGATATTGTAGATCAACAAAAAGGATTTATTGGAGGCGAATTTAAATTAGGGATTATACCTACTATTATGCCTACGCTTTTACCTATGTTTTTAAAATCTTTTATAAAGAAGCATCCAAAAGTAAAGCTTAAAATAGAAGAACTAACTACTGATGAAATAATCTCAAGAATCAATGACGGCCATTTAGATGCCGCCATTGTATCTACACCATTAGAACTTGATACCATCAAGGAACGGGTATTATTTTATGAGCCCTTTGTAAGTTATATACCAAGTACTCACAGGTTACACCAAAATAAAAAAATTGAAGTATCTGACTTAGACATCAATGATATGTTACTTCTTGAAGATGGCCATTGCTTTAGAGATGGTGTTATCAACCTTTGTAAAGCTTTTAAAAAGAATACTGAAGAGAAATTCCAAATAGAAAGTGGCAGTATCGAAACTTTAATAAAACTTTCAAATGAAGGTTTAGGCATGACCCTTTTACCTTATTTACATACGCTAGATATCAAAGAGAATGAGAAACCAAATTTACATTATTTTAAAGACCCCACTCCTGCGAGAGAAGTCAGTATCATATATCATAAAAGCGAATTAAAGATGCAAATTATTGAAGCTTTACAAAGCGTCATATCAGGCATCATAAGAGGCGCCATCGCGTTTCAAAATGTAGAGATCATTAGTCCATTAGCAAAATAAAAAGAGCGACTAATAGTCGCTCTTTTCTTTATGCATTTAAATAAACCAAAGATTGATTTAATTCGGGGTTCTGCTGCACCAGAGAAAGAATAAACAATTTCAATTCTTCAATCTCATAAGGCAATAATCTTTGAACTGCCTTTTGTACTTCTTTACAGAACAAATTTACATCAAAACTAACTTTATGTAGTATCGTTTTGGTGTACTCTAACATTGCTCTTGCCATAATTTCACTATAGGTTTTTGGTTGAAAAAATTTACTAAAGTATAACTATTTTTTAGGCGGATTAATTAAATTGATAACTCGAATTTAAGAAAAAAATTGTTATTAATCTAGGTTTAAACAAAATATTAACTGTTAAAATCTATTATCTCCATCAATTAGATTTCCCAGACCTCCAAGTATGCTGCCTTCTCCTTTTTGTTTACCTCCACCTTGGGGAGCTGATGCCAAAACACGACCAGCTAATCGGCTAAATGGCAAGGACTGAATGTACACGGTTCCGGGGCCTTGTAGCTTGGCGAAAAATAATCCCTCCCCTCCAAAAATGGTATTTTTTATACCTCCAATAAATTCAATATCATAATCAACTTGTTGAGTAAATCCTACAATACACCCCGTATCTACACGCAAAATTTCTCCTGCTTGTAACACTTTTTTTGCCATAGTACCTCCCGCATGTACAAAGGCCATTCCATCTCCTTCTAACTTTTCCATAATAAATCCTTCACCACCAAAAAGCCCTCTACCCAAGCGTTTACTAAACTCTATTCCGATACTAACACCTTTTGCTGCACACAAAAAAGCGTCCTTTTGACATATAAATTTACCACCAAACTCTTGCAAATCGATAGGAATAATTTTTCCTGGATAGGGAGATGCAAAGGATACCTTTCTTTTCCCAACCATATTATTATAAAACACAGTCATAAATAAACTTTCTCCAGTAAGAATTCGTTTACCAGCTCCTAAAATAGAGCCTAAAAAACCTTGATTTTTAGTTGATCCATCTCCAAAGATGGTTTCCATTTTAATACCATCATCCATCATCATAAAACTTCCGGCTTCAGCAACGACGCCTTCTTGAGGATCCAGCTCAATTTCTACATATTGCATTTCTTCGCCATACAGATGGTAATCTATTTCATGTGCATTCATTATTTTAAGTTTTTTTGTTAATCTATTTATTTGTTGATGTGATTATGATTTCGTTACAAAAAAATTATTATTCAACTTTTAATATCTAATTTTTTACCTTAATACTCCATTCAAAATTGAAGGTAGACACCATAATACCCTCTTCATTTAGGCCTACAGATTGCATCCAAAAGGTTTGTCCTTCACCTGTTGCAATTGTTTTTTTAAGAGCATCATCTATGAGATGACCATCGTTACACGTAAACGTAATTTTACCAACCGCCTTTTTAGTAAAAGAAGCGTTATTTGAAGTAACTAACATTGAAATGCGCTTACCAGATTCTTGTATTTTACCAATTATTAAAGCGCCAGTTGAAAACTCTGCTGCCATACCGTGCACGGCCCAAAACATAGACTTAAACGGATTTTGATTAATCCAGCGATGCCTGACAGTTACAATACTCTTATCATTATCAATAAACCTGGTTCTAACACCACATAAATAGGCCGAAGGCAATTTAAATATAGTATAAGCATTTAGTTTTCTAGCTGTTATTTTCATTATATATATTTGAATTTTTGACTAAATTATTGAAAATAATCGATATTTCAATTTGTTAAATTTTTGTTAAATTTCAGTACTATGTGTTACATAATACCTTCTTTTAGATATATATTTGCATAGGATATTATTATATACTTTGAAATCATGTTAGACAATCATCAAAAAAACATCGCCACATTTATTCATTTATCAACCTTTAGTAGATTTATAATTCCTTTAGGAAACTTTATTGGTCCTGTTATTTTATGGGTAAGTAATAAAGATAAATCTGAGTTTGTAGATGCTCATGGAAAGCAGGCAATAAACTTTCAAATAAGCATTTTGCTATACGCTATTATATTAGGAACTATTAGTATTCCCTTTTTCATCTTCAACCTATTTAGTGGTTTTGACTTTATTGATTTTCATGGTTTACATGACTTTCATCTTAACATTGGAAAACCTTCTCCTCTGCTTTATATAGGAGGCGTTTTAGGAGGCCTAGCCATTTTAGGGTTTATTTTAGAGTTGGTATTTATTATTAAAGCAAGTTTAAAAGCCAGAGATGGTGAATTATACCAATATCCCTTTACTATTAATTTCATCAAATAATCAATCATAAATCAATCAAAAAATGAACAGTTTCACAATATTTAAACGCTTTAGAACATGACACGAGCATTGTTAAAATCATCAATCATTCTAAATGTCTTAAATGCGAACTGCATAAGACCTTTAAAAAACAATATCAACGACTTATGAAAATAGAAAACACAAAAGCACAAATGCGTAAAGGTGTATTAGAATACTGTATACTCTCGGTCTTAAAAGATGAAGATGCGTATGTAGCAGAGATTTTAGATACTCTTAAAGACGCCAAACTGCTTGTTGTAGAAGGAACCATTTATCCGCTACTAACAAGACTTAAAAACGCCGGTCTGCTTAATTACAGATGGGAAGAATCCACCTCAGGACCGCCTAGAAAATATTACGGTTTAACAGAAACCGGAAAACTTTTTTTAAAAGAATTAAACACCACATGGAGCGAATTACAAAACGCCGTTAACCTAGTAACCAGAAAAAAATCAACAAAAAATGAATAAAACAGTCAACATAAATTTAGCAGGTATATTTTTTCATATTGATGAAGATGCGTACCTAAAATTACAGCGCTATCTTGAGGCTATAAAACGTTCATTTACAGACTCTCAAGGTCGTTCTGAAATTATTTCAGACATTGAAGCTCGTATTTCAGAACTTTTTAGTGAACGTGTAAAACACGATAAACAAGTTATTGGAAATAAAGAGGTCGATGAAGTGATTACTATTATGGGGCAACCAGAAGACTATTTGGTTGATGATGAAATTTTTGAAGATGAGCCAAAAACGACTTATAATGCAAAATCAGCATCTTCTAAAAAACTATTTAGAGACACTGATAACTCATATATTGGCGGCGTAGCATCTGGCTTAGGTCATTATTTGGGCATAGATGCCGTCTGGATTCGTTTAATCTGGTTATTATTAGCCATTGGCTCTGGTGGAACCTTTATATTCATATACATTCTCTTTTGGGTTTTAGTACCAGAAGCCAGAACGACTGCAGATAAACTTACCATGACTGGTGAGCCCGTAAATATTAGCAACATAGAAAAAAAAATTAAAGACGGGTTTGAAAGTGTTTCTGAAACCGTAAGTGATGTTGCCAAAAATGTTTCTGAATCTGTTTCTGGAGCAGCAAAAAATGTTTCTGATGCCGCAAAAAAAGTAGATTTAAAAAAACAAAGCAGTAATATAAAGTCAAGCTCAAAATCTTTTTTTGATACTCTTGGAGATATTATTATGTTCTTTTTTACGGTGTTTGCAAAATTTGTTGGCATTATCCTTATGATAACCGGAGCCTCAGCTTTAATAGCATTAATAATAGGTTTGTTTTCATTAGGAGTTACTAATATTCTTCATATACCTGGATTAGACTTTGTAGAGATGGCTAATGCTGGCGACACGCCCATTTGGTTAGTATCCCTACTTGCATTTTTCTCAGTAGGTATTCCATTCTTTTTCCTTTTCTATTTAGGATTAAAAATTTTGGTTAACAATCTAAAATCAATTGGTAATATCGCCAAGTTTACCTTATTAGGAATATGGATTTTATCCTTTATAGGACTAATTATAATTGGTATAAGACAAGCCAATGAGCATGCTTTTAATGAACGTGTTACAGAAAAACAAGAATTCTTTATAACACCTAATGACACCTTACACATTAAAATGGTTAATAATGATAAATATGGCAGTCTTTACAAAAACCATCAATCATTTAAATTTGGTAATAATGAAAAAGGAGAGCGAATTATTTATTCGTCTGACATTGATATTATTGTAAAATCAACAACAGATTCACTTGCTTCTATAAGTATTGAAAAATCTGCTGATGGAAGAGATTATGACAAAGCCATTGAACGTGCAAATAACATTAGTTATAGTTATACTATCAAAGGCAATGACATTTTATTAGACAGTTATTTAGTGACTGAAGCAAAAAACAAATTCAGTGATCAAAAAATTGATATTATTTTATATCTGCCAGAAGGCATTATTGCCAATTTCAATAATAACACTCGAAACTTTTTAAACTATCGTTCATATGATGATAATATTGTTTCCTCCAATCATGTTAATCATTTTCTAAAAATTAAGACTGATGAGGTGGATTGTTTGGACTGTCCAGTTGAATTTGATATTGATATTCATCATGAAGATGACGGTATCATCATTAACAAAGAAGGTATAGATATTAAAGTAGACAGCAGTAGTTTAAGAATTAATAAAAACGGACTAAAAGCCAACAGTCCTGCCGTTAAAGTTAATATTGATAATAATGGCATTCAAATAAAATCAGACGAAAACTAATTAAACAATTCATCAACTAAAACAATTCATCAACTAAAATCAACAACTCAGTTATTTATGTTTCCTGTTATTTTAGAAAACATAGATATTTGAGCAAGTAATTAATCAAAAAACTAACAATCATGACAACATTAATTAAAATTATTGTAACCTCATTATTAAGTTTATCACTTTTCTCCTGTAATTTTGATATGAATTTTACCGGAGTGAAGGGAAATGGTAATATTCAATTAGAAAATCGCACCCTAAACCAATCATTTAATGCTATTAAAGCCAGCCAAGGACTAGAAGTTTATGTAACGCAGGGAAATGAAGAGAGCATTGTTATTGAGGCAGATGAAAATCTGCTTGAACTCATTAAAACTGAAGTTAAGGATAATGAATTACGTATTTATGCAGAAAAAAATATTGGCTATGCCGCTTCAAAAAAAATCATGGTAACCTTCAAAGAGGTTTCTAAAATTACTTCAACCAGTGGCAGCGATGTAATTTCAACCAACACCATTACTTCAGATTATTTAGAATTAAATACCTCAAGTGGCAGTGACATGAAACTTAGTGTAAATACCTCAGCACTGCATTGTAATTCAAGTAGTGGCAGTAATTTAAAACTATCTGGCAGTACAGAAAAATTAGTAGCAGATGCTTCAAGTGGAAGTGATATAAAAGCTTCAGAATTAATGGCTGTTTCCAGTCAGGTTAAAGCCACCAGTGGCGCAGATATTACGGTGAACACCGCCAAAGAATTAACTGCAGATGCGAATAGTGGTGGAGACATCAAATATTATGGAAATCCTGATATAGTTAATAAAACGGATGCACATTCTGGTAGTATTTCCAAACAATAATCAACCCGATTACCAACTCATAAAAAAGCTGAAGTTAAAACTTCAGCTTTTTTATTAAGTAATATGTCGGGATGACAGGATTTGAACTTTTATTTAAGTAACTGATTATCAGTACTAATATTTTATTTAAAACATATTTCCTACCTATTATTGGTAGGTTTCCTACCTAATTTTTTTCTATATAAGTTAAAAATTAACCTCGATATGAAAACCACGTCAACGGTTGTTTTGAAGAAAAAAAAGTTCTTGGTTACAAGAAACATAAAGCTATTTGTAACTTATTGATAATGAGTATAAATTAGAGGTTGGGTTATTTTTTATAATAGGTAAATAGTAACTTTATAAAAGTTATACCTCTAAAAAAATACTATATGTTAGATGTATCAAATACATTTTTAAGAGAAGTAGGTGTTCAATCATTATTAGTAGGTATCTTTCTTGGTGGTATTTCAGTTTCAATTCTTGGAAATTTAATCGTTTCAGATAATAACGGGAAATTAATAAAAGTATTAATAATCGGACTTTCTATATCATCCCTTTCATTCCTTTTGACAATCATTTCAAGTTTTGAATTAATATTAATTTTAACAGAAGGTTCGGTGGAGGAAGTCAATCCACAGGTATTGAGACAAACAGGGAAACCTATCTGGATATCCCTTTACTTAGGTTTGTTCTCTTTAATTTGTGTTATTAGTATTTCTGGTTGGTTGAAAGGAAGGAAATTAGGTATAATTACTACTATCCTCGGAATTATAACACTTCTATTTTTGATTCTAATTATGACCGATTGATTATATAAATTATTTCTACAGTAAAAAAATTAACCTCGATATGAAAACCACCTCTATCGGTGTTTTAAAGAAAAAAGTTCTGAGTAACAAGAAACATATCGAGTTAATATAACAAGTGTTTCAATGAGTTATTTTTCCAACCAGATTGAGATTGATACTTAACAAAAAAGATTTTCAAATCACATTGAGATTCGTGTTCAACCGAAAATATATTTATTGAATTGTTTCTCACAATAATCTTTTAGAAAGAATAATAGAAAAACACATTTAATACTAATGTATTATTTCTTAATCAATTTTTTAACTGTTGTACCTTTTTCAGTATATATAGATATTAGATATAGACCTTTTGATAAATCCTCTGTATGTATATTGTTAAAATCTATTCTTATTTCTTTTATCTTTTTACCTAAAATTGAATATATTACAACTCTATCGATTGGAATTATTTCAGATTGAATTGTTAAGATATTTGATACTGGATTAGGGTAAATTTTTAATTGTTCTTCAGTAATTTCAGAAATAGAAAGGATATCTTTTTCAGAATAATAAAAGTCAAAATTATTATTAATTTTCCAATCATTCAAAATTACATCCCAAACATATCCCTTACCATTTGTCAACATGTGATTAAAAAATATTTTGACTTCAGTATTACTATAAAAAAAAGGTAGAATTAAATCTAAAAAAGAATATGAATTATTGTAAGTAAACTCGGTTTTCCAATCATTACTCCATTCAACTCCGTTCCAACGAACATTAATATATTGTGTTAAATTTCCGTTAGTATCATAAGTGTAATCCGTTTTCCAATCAATATACCATTGAACTCCATCCCAATAATAATCTATTTCTTGTGTTAGGTTTCCGTTAGTGTCATAGGTGTATTCGGTTTTTGAATTAATAACCCATTGACTTATATCCCAATAATATCCATTATATTGTGTTAGATTTCCGTTAGTATTATAAGTGTATTCGGTTTTTGAATAATTTACCCATTGACTTCCATCCCAACTATAATCAATATATTGTGTTAGGTTCCCGTT